>JBFWJM010000321.1:0-3961 GCA_050253205.1 Desulfovibrionaceae bacterium | reverse complement strand
CCTGCGCACCGCCCGACGCAACACTCAAGGAGAATGGAGCGGAAACATCATGAACGTCCTACACCGCTGGTCTTCCAGGCTGCTGGCACCGTTCATCGCATTGAGCCTCGCCGGAGGCGTCGCATCGCTGGCCTGGCTGGCCTGGCTCGGCAAGTGGTTCGCCCTGCTCACGGGCGTCTGCGGGCTCATCTCCGGCGTTTTCCTGGTTTCCCTGCTGCTGCTGCCCGGCATCTACCTGCTGGGCGCGCCCTCCCTCGACCTGCTGGATCGCGGCCGCGTCATGGCGGGGTATGCGCTCACCCTGCTCGGCCTCGCCTGGATCTACGGCGTGACCATGGTCTGGTGCATCGTCTCCCTGGTGATGTTCATGAACATGGCGGACGTGGACTCCCTGGCGCCGCTGGCGATCTTTTCCTTCACGGTGGGGACCTTCCCGTGGACGCTCTACGCCTGGCGGCAGAGCGCCAGGAGCTTCGCCCCGTCCACGGTGACGGCCATCACCGCCTCCCTGGCCTACCTCACCTGCGTGCTGCTGGTGCTCTTCTCCCCGCCGACCATGTCCCGACTGTTCCTGGTGTTCGGATCGTTCATGGCCTTCTCCGCAGCCTACGTGTTCCTGTCCATGGCCACGGCCGAGCACGAACCGGCCTGACGCCCCCCATCACTCCACCTGACTCCCGGCATTGACCTGCGGCGGCCGCGCCGGGGAGCAGGTGGCGATACGTCCGCGCGCGGCGCACAGGCAACCGAGCCCGCGTCTGCGCAATTATCATCGGAGGATTGCCGGGAAGGGCCGGACGGCCCTCCGGTCATTGGTCCCGCAGGATGGTGTACTCGCCGCCGGTTCCGGTGCGTCCCCTGACCATGGGGCCTTCGTAGCGCACGGGATGCTCGTCTTCGAGGGTCTTGAAGGTCAGCACGCCCTGGCCGTGGGCATAGCCTGCGGCGTCGCACCCGCCGCTCCAGCGGACGAACTCCCCTTCGCGCAACCGCTGGAACCAGACCAGACAGGCGCTCCCGGGGTCCACCACCCAGCACGACAGCTCGGAGAGGCCCTGGTTCTCGCGCTCGGCCTGGGCGCTGCGCTCGCGCAGCAGGGCCCCGCTCGGCGCCTCCTCGGGCATCGGCCGATCAGCCGCCTCGGACTTGGGCGCGCCCACCCCGCCGCCCAGGCGGGCGTCGGCTCCCGGGGCGGCGTCCGCCTGCTCGCCCAGGGCGAGGGATTCCTCCCCGGAGAGCGGCCGGGGCTCGGGAGCCCTTGCGTATTCCGGCTCCCGCGTCGCAGCGGCGCGGCGCTCCCGCGCTCCGTGCCCCCGGGGCTCGCCCGCGCCGGAGGCCGCCAGGCTGCGCGCGGTCCACTGCCGGGCGAGTTCGGCGTCGGGAGCCACGCCGATGCCGCGCTCGTACATGCCCGCCACGGCGGTCTGCGCCATCTCGTAGTCCTGCTCGGCCGCGCGAAGCATCCACAGAAAGGCGACCTCGTCATTGGCCCCGGTCCATTGCCGGACCATGTGCAGGACCCCAAGCCGATACTGGGCGCGGACATCTCCCCCGCGCCCGGCCGCTATCCATTCGTCGTAGGCGAGGTCGTAGTCCCCCCTGGCGAAGGCGTCGATTCCGGCCTCATAGCCGGCCAGTGCGGAACCTGCGCAGAGCAGTGCCCAAGCCGCCATGAAAACCGCGAGCAGCGCCCAGCGGCGCACCTGGCCCGGAAGAACGGGCAAGAGGGAGGCGATCGCTTGTCGCAACGGTGTATGACTGGTGGTTGAATGCAAGGCGTGGCGTTGAGGCTTGCAGTGCGACAGAGGGAAACGTTTCACGGCGCTGAAGGTACAACGGCACTTCAGTTGCGTCAATCGGCATGCGGCTTCAAATGCTTCCTTCCTGCGAACGAACGGACAAACGGCCAGAGACAACATTCAATCGATTGATATATTGAACATTCTCATCGCCGACACCACCGCCCGATCTTTCCTTTGCAGGGCATGCACTGTCGGCATTCTGAAAAAATCGGAACATCTGATTTTACCAGACTCAACTTTACGCAATATCTCCTTGAAAAACATCGCCATAAAGGATTATACCAAATGCACGATTACGGTCAGCCGTACCAGAGGCAAAGCCGCGCCCCAAAATCGATCTTGGGGGTCCTTTGGCAAGGCCAAAAATGTCTGACATGTCATGTGGTTGAAAAATGTTGATTTGAACGGCAGGATTTTCTGCCTCGTGGAACGCTCCTTGCTTCAGTACCATGTTGGAACACGAACGATGCATCTCCTGAATACGCCGAGCGCCACATATCCGCCTTCGAGGGGCTCCAGGAAATCGCTTACCAATGCGATATGCTTCGTTTTGTTTCTTTACTGTGCGGCTCTGGCCTGGGCCGATGCCGAGCCGCTCAGTCCGGCCGAGCTGGAAGACCTGTCCGGCTTGGAAAAACTCCAGCCCGTGCTCGACCGCACCGCCGGGGACTACAGCCCCACCATCCACGTGCTCAGCTCGGTGATGCAGTACACGTTCCTGCTCTTCCCTCCGCTGCTCGTCGGCCTGCTCATCCCGCGCGTGCACCGCTCCTTCGTGCGGGCCAGGCACGGCATGCTGGCCATGACCCAGGAGGCCGAGGGCAGGCAGTTCCGCCGCATCCTCACCAACCCGGAGTTGGCCATGGTCACCGTCAGCGACCCCGCCACCGGAGAGACGCTGCTGGAGACGGGCCTGCTGGACTTGAGCGTGGGCGGCATCTGCATGGCGCAGCCCGCAGAGAACGAACCGGAATACGACCGCCGCTACGTGGTGCGCATCCGCGTGGAGGACGACTCCACCCTCGCCCTCACGGACATCGCCGCCACCGTGGCCTGGAAGCGCTCCGGCCGGGTGGGCATGCGTTTTGACAAGCTGCTGCGCTTCAGCCATGTGCTGCTGGCCGAAGTCTTCGCCAAGCGGGAACCGAGGATCGACACCGACCCGGACCGGACCTTCGCCCGGCTGCTCGATGCCGAGTCGCGCCCCCTGTATCAGGCTGGCCTGCTGAACATCAACAAGGGCGGCATCTGCCTTCTGGAGAAGGAGCCCTGCCCCGTGGCCGAGGGGGTTCCCTGCCTCCTGGAGATTTCCCATTCGCGCAGGCAGCCCGTGGTCCTCTCGGGGCTTTCGGGCACGGTGGTCTGGAGGCGTGACGGCAGGCTCGGCATGCAGTTCGGGGGGGCCTTGCACCTGAGCCCGGCGCTGCTGTCCAAAATGTTCGCCATGAAGCAAACGGAGAAAGCGAGTGACCAGGCATGATGCGGAGACGAAGCGCGTGGGGGCTTGGTGCCGCGCTGCTTGCGGCTGCGCTGGCTGCGGCCGCCCTGGCCTCGCGGACGCTGGACGTGCCCTTTCACGAGCAGGTCACCAACACGAGCTGTGGTGCCGCCTGCCTGGAGAGCGCCATGGAGTACTGGGGCGTTCGCGTGACGCAGAAGGAAATGCTGCGCAGGCATCCGCCCAAGTCGCGCAACGGCTACTCCATCGGGGAGCTCAAGGCCATCGCCATGGACAAGGGGCTCAAGGCCTTCGGCGTGGCCGTGCAGATGGATTTTCTGGAAGCCCAGACAGCGAAGGGCAGGCCCGTCATCGTGCCCGTCATGATCACCTACGACGAGTACCGCTTCAACTTCGCGGCGCGGGTGCCCGTCATCGGGGAGCTGTTCACCCTGTTTCGCAATGGCGTGGTGCCCGACTTCAGCCACTACATCGTGGTCTGCGGCGTGGAGCCGGAAGTGGTGCACGTCATCGACCCCATGTACGGCGAGGTGGACATCCCGCGCCGTCGGTTTGAGGAAATGTGGAATGAGACCGGCAACGCCGCCCTGCTGGTGGCGTTGTAAGCACAATAACATGGAGGAATTGTCATGAACCAGAACCTTTCGAAACTCGTGCGGATCGTGCTCTTCGCCGTCTGCCTCTGCCTGTACGGCGGGGC
>JBFWJM010000320.1:0-3983 GCA_050253205.1 Desulfovibrionaceae bacterium | reverse complement strand
TGGCCTACGGCGAGCCCGTGTCCATGCGCCTGCGGGCGGAGACGTCCGGGGAGGGCGATTTCGAGAAGTCCGTGTCCCTGAAGGCGGTGAACACGCTCTCCGTCATCGGCACGGGCTCGGGCATGGGCGACGTGGGCGTGGGGCTCTTTGCGGGGTTCTTCGCGGAGTTTTCCTACGCCCGCATCGGGTTCCAATGCGAACTGAACAATGATATCTTTCGGGTCAGGGGGCTCATCCGCGAGGGTGGAACGGAATACCTGATCAAGAAGCCCTGGTTCACGGGCATCAACGTCGTCAACGGCAATCCGAACAACTACATCAGTTTCAAGGACATGCGAGAACGCGTGGAGCGGGTGCTCGGCGACAGCCGGGACGGCTCCGCGCAAGGAGGTGGATCATGAGAAGGATCATGCTGAAAATCGCCACGCTTCTGGCGCTGGCCGCCATGGCCGCCTGCGTCACGGTGAACATCTACTTCCCTGCGGCCGAGGTCCGCCAGGACGCCGAGCGCGTGGTCAAGGAGGCCTACGGCATCCAGGTGACCACCCCGGCCCCCGAGGGCGGCGCGCAGCAGGGAACGGGCGCGGGCTCCTGGCTCTCGCCCGGCGTGCGGCAGCTTCTGGACATCCTCGGCCCGGCCACGGCCAGCGCCCAGGACTACGTGAACCTCAACAACGCGGCCACCCGGGGCCTGGAGGCCCAGGTCAAGGACGTCACCGGGAGCCTCGCCCCGTTTTACGCCTCGGGCAATGTGGGCATCGACGCCGACGGCTTCGCCACCTTGCGCGACAACGTCGGGCTGGACGTCAAGCAGGTGGGCCAGGTGAACCGCCTGGTGGCCCAGGACCGCGCGGCCAAGACCGCCCTCTACAAGGAGAAGGCCTCCGCCGCAGGAACCCCGGACAAGGCCGCCGAGGTGCAGCGCATCTACGCGGACCTCTGGAAGAAGTACGCCGCCCCCGGCACCTGGGTGCAGAACGGCTCCTCCTGGGCGAAGAAGTAGCCGGGGCTTGGAACAACGAATAACGGACGGCCCGCTTCGGCGGGCCGTTTTTCATTGGGCCGATTGCGCCGGGCCGATTGCGCCGGGCCGATTGCGCCGGGCCGATTGCGCCGGGCCGATTGCGCCGGGCCGATTGCGCCGGGCCGATTGCGCCGGGCCGATTGCGCCGGGCCGATTGCGCCGGGCCGTGCGTGGCGGGCGTCAGTCCTGGGTGTAGAGCCCCCAGAGCATGATGGCCACGCCGCCCAGCGCGGCCCAGCCGCCCCACTGGGCCAGCAGCTCGCAGGCCAGCCGCAGAGTCGGTGAGCCGATGTTCTGGAAGGCGGTGTACGCGGCCGCGTCGTAGCCCAGGGGTTCCGGGGAGAAGACCTCGGTGACGAAGAATGTGGCGTAGAGGAAGAGCAGCGCCAGGGTGCCGCCCACCACGGCCAGGGTGGGCGGGTGGAGCAGGCCGGGCCTGCCCGCCAGGGCCGCTCGCCCGCGCTCGCCCGCCGGGGCGGGCAGCCGGGGGGCCAGGAGCTTGAGCGCCGCGTAGGCCAGCAGGCAGACGGAGACCTTGTCCACCAGCTCCACCAGGAAGGAGGAGGAGAGCACGGCGGTGGTGGCGTCGCGCCCGGCGTGGATGAGCAGGCTGGAGACCACGCCCTCGCCCGTGATGGCGGGGTCTTCCGCCATGAAGCGGATGAGCGCCGAGAGCACGGCCGAGGGCAGGGCCATGAGAAAGCCCGAGAGCACCGCGAAGGACGGCGAGATGAACAGCCGCAGGCGCGCACAGACCGCCGCCATGAGCCCGATGATCATGCCCACCGGGGCCCAGTACCACATGCCGGGCACCAGCAGCTCCCAGGCCAGCAGCGTGAGCCCGCCGCAGGCCGCCCCGAGCCAGGGGCCCAGCAGCACTCCGGCGAGCACGGTGCCTGTGGTGTCGAGGTAGAGGGGCAGCCCCGCCCGGGCCACTGCCTGGCCGAGTGCGACATTCAACGCCACGAGCCCGATGATGAGCAGCGCGGTGGGGCCGATGCGGGTGGAACGCGGTCCGTTCATGGCCTCGTCCGGAGGTTGCGCCGGACGCTGGCCGCCCGGCATCCGGAAAGGTAGCCGCATCCGGGCCGCATGTAAATGAGCGGGTGACCGCTCAGGAGAGGAAGTTGCGGATACCCGTGAACACGAGCTGGGCCGAGAGCGCCGAGAGCACGAGGCCCGTGAGCTTCATGAGGATGGTCAGGGTCATGGCGCCGAGCAGCCGCTCCAGCACCCGGGCGAAGAAGAGCAGCACGCCCACGGCCAGGGCCGCTGCGGCCAGGGCCGCGCAGCCCACGAGCTTGTCCGTGCCCGTGAGCTCCCCGCCCAGGACCATGAGCGTGCCGATGGTGGCCGGGCCCACGGTGATGGGCATGGCCAGCGGCACCACGGCGATGTCGCCCTCGGCCTCGGCCTCCGGCGCCGCCCGCCCGCGCACCAGCGAGAGCGCCGAGAGGAAGAGCAGCGCCCCCGCGCCGATGCGGAAGGCGTCCAGCGTGATGCCCAGCGTGTCGAAGATGAGCGGCCCGAAAAAGTAGAGCAGCAGGCAGAGGCCGAACACCGCCCCGGCGGTGCGCACGGCGGTCTTGCGCTGCGCGGCCAGGCTCATGCCCTGGGTCATGGCCATGAACACGCTGAGCACGAAGAACGGCGTCAGCAGGAAGAAGAGCTTGATGAACACGGAGACGAAAAGCGCCACGGGCAGCTCGCCCGCCATGGATGCGGACGTCATGCGCCGAGGTGCTCCGCGAGTTCGGCCTTTTCCACCAGGGCCCGCTCGGCCTCGCCCTCGGCCACGATGGGCGGGGTCTCCAGCTTGGCCAGCCTGGCCAACCACTCGTACATCACCAGGCCGGGCCCGTAGCCCACGTGGCTCGGCAGCACGCAGAGGTCGCGCACCTTGCCGCCCTCCACGCGCCCGGCGCCGATGAGCCGCGCCCCGTCGCGCCCGAAGCAGACCACCTGCGAGCCTCGAAGGCCGCGCGCAGCGCCTCGGGGTCCGTGGCCGAAAACCCGGCCCGTTCATACATGGCGGCCACCACGGCCCAGTCCACGTTCTCGGTGTCGAATTGCGTAGTAAAATCCATTGCAGGCTCCAACGTGCTGAGTGTTTGCCCTGTGCTTCGCTCCTTTCCACATTCCGGCGGAAAAATCGACCCCTTTCGAGGGCCTCCCCGCGCCCGGGTGAAACCTTTCCCCATCACGCGGCGTCTTGTCCACGGGAAGGATGGATTCACGCTTGCAAAGGATGGTCCCGGCCATGATGATCGAGGTGGGAACGGCGGCCCTGCTGGAGTTCGGCCTGGCGGGCGATCGACTCAAGACCGTCTACGTGGGCGCGGTGAAGCGGCGGCACATGCTCTTCAGCGTGCCGCTCACCGCGGGCATCAAGGGCAAGGCCCGCGAGGGCAACCGTGTCACCGTGCGCTACCTGCACAAGGGCGTGGTCTTCGGCTTCAAGAGCCAGGTGGCCGACTTCCGCGCGCACCCCAGCGCCATTCTCTTTCTCGACTACCCCGGGCGCGTGGAGGAGATGGACATCCGGGGAGCCCGCCGCGTGGACTGCTTCTTCCCCTGCACCCTGAGCGGACGCCGGGGCGACGTGGAAGGTCTCATCGTGGACATCTCCACCGGCGGCTGCCGCATGACCTTCGAGGCCGGGGCCGATTCCCCCGTGCCGCACATGGCCCTGGGCTCCCGCCTCAAGGCCGATTTCTACATCTTCGAGAAACGCAACCGCTACGCCCTGCGCGCCGCCCTGCGCCACAAGAAGATCGAGGACGGCAAGCTCCACCTCGGCCTGCAATTCGACGCGGCGGACACGGCCTTCACCGGGATGGTGGGGGAGTACGTGGAGAAGGTGGCCCGCCTCCTGGCCTGAACCCGTGGGGGCGCGGGAGGCGTTCGTTGCTCGCTTGGCGGCGACCCTCGCGCATTGCCCATGCGCCACGGCTTGCCT
>JBFWJM010000319.1:0-3991 GCA_050253205.1 Desulfovibrionaceae bacterium | reverse complement strand
CGCTCCGGAGGCCGATTTGCGCAACGTCATCTCCTCGGACGAGCTCGAAGGCACGGAGGACGGCTTCCTCAATGCCGAGACCGTGCGCTCCGACGTGGAGGCCCTCACGAACATGTACACCAACCGGGGCTACGCCTACGCGGACGTTGGGGCCAAATACAAGCCCTCGGAAGCGGACAAGACCGTGGACGTGCTCTTCGTGCTGAACAAGCACCAGAAGGTGCACATCCGCCGGGTGTTCCTGGAAGGCAACACCATGACGCGCGACAACGTCATCCTGCGCCAGGTCGCCCTGGCGGACGGGGACGAATACGACGGGCAGGCCATCGAGCGGACCATCCAGCGGCTTGAGTCCCTGGACTACTTCGCCGGAGTGGACGTGGAGCCCATACCCACGGGCGATCCCTCCGAAATGGACCTCAAGGTGGCGGTGGAGGAAAAGCCCACTGGGGCCATCGGCGGCGGCGTCGGGTACTCCTCCTCCGGCGGGGTCTACCTCGGCGGCTCCGTCTCCGAGCGCAACCTTTTCGGCAAGGGCTACAACCTGAGCCTCTCGGGCAAGTTCGGGGATGACGAGGCGGGCTGGGAGCTCGACTTCTACAACCCCCGCGTGAACGACGAATACTGGGGCTTTGGCGTCAACTCCGCCCTGACGGAAAAGGACCAGGGAGACTACGACAAGAACAGCTTCGACAACAGCGTGCGCACCGTGCACGCCTTGAGCGGCAAAACCCTGCTCACCCTGGAGTACGGGCTCGACTTCTACCGGATCGCCGACATCGACGAGGACGCTTCGGAAAGCGTGAAGGACGCCGAGGGCGAGCATGCCGCGAGCACCTTCACCACGGACATCGCCCGGAGCACGGTGACCAAGGCGTCGTTCTTCAAGTCCGACGGCACCAACAACGCGGCGAGCATGACCTTCGGCGGCGGCTTCCTCGGTGGCAGCGACCACTTCGTCAAGTGGGCCTTTCTGAGTGAGATGTACACTCCCATCGTGGGCGACCTTGTGTTCCACGCCAAGGGGCGCATGGGCTTCCTGCACGAGAACATCGGCGGAAACGACGTTCCCACCTCGCAGCGCTTCTATCTCGGCGGCATTTCCACCATTCGCGGCTACTCGGCCAACAAGATCGCCTCGCGCGACGATGACGGCGACCGCATCGGCGGCAACAAGTACCTCATCGGCAACGCGGAGCTCTTCTACCCGTTGAGCAAGGACTACGGCATCCTCGGGCTGCTCTTCTTCGACGCTGGCAATGCGTGGAAGGAAGGGGAGTGGTTCTTCGAGGAGGTGGACCCCGTCGGCGGCGAGAACCTTGCGGCCGCTCCCTCGTTTGGCGTGTACAAGAGTGTCGGCACGGGGCTGCGCTGGATGTCGCCCATGGGACCGTTGCAGATCGAATACGGCTACGGCCTGGACGATCTCGACGAGAGCGGGCAGCACAAGATCGAGTTCATGATGGGCCAGCAGTTCTAGGGGCATGTCCCCTTCCGCCTTGCGGCGAAACTTCAATCGAAATCTTGAAAAGGAGACGGATACAATGAAACGGATTGCAATCGTGCTCGCCTTTGTCCTGGTGGCCATGCAGGCCCCGGCCTTTGCACAGGACCTGAAGATCGCGGTGATCAACACCGCGCAGGTGGTCGCCACCTCCGAAGCGGGCAAGTACGGCGAAGCCGAGGTGCAGAAAAAGGTGAGCAAGCTGCGCGCCGAGGTGGAGAAGCTTGAGACCGAGTTCAAGACCCTGGTGGAAGACTACAAGCGCCAGCAGGCCGCGCTCAGCGTCGAAAACCGTCGCCTCAAGGAGCTGGAGATCAAGCGTCGCCAGAACGAGATCAAGGAGCTCTACGCCGCCTATCGCCAGGCCGACCAGTCCGCCCGCCGCGAGGTGCTCCCCGCCATTCACCAGTTCCTGGAGCAGGCCGCAGCCGAATACCTGGAGAAGCAGGGCTACACCCTGGTCATCGACCAGACGCGCGGCGCGCTTGCCTTCTACGACAAGGTCCTCGACGTCACCCCGGACGTGATCAAGCATTGCGACGAGGCCTGGAAGGCCAAGGGCAACTAGGCCGTCATGCTGCTCAGCGACATCGCCCTGAAGCTCGGCCTGGAACGCATCGGGCCGGACAAGGACATCGTCGGAGTCAACACGCTGGAGAGCTCCTCGGAAAAGGAGCTCTCCTTTCTCGTGAACCCCAAGTACGCGATCATGCTCGCCACAACGCGCGCCGGGGCCGTCCTCTGCCCCCGGGAGTACGCCTCCCAGGTGGAGTGCGCCCTGGTGAGCGATTCCGTGTACTTCGACTTGGCGCGTATCGGCACCATGTTCGACAGACCCCAGGGGCGGTTTGCGGGTGTGAGCGAGCTGGCGAGCATCGACCCCTCGGCGACGCTCGGTGAGGGAGTCACGGTCTATCCCCATGCCTTCGTCGGGCCGGATGCGGCCATCGGTGACGGCTGCACGCTTTTCCCGGGGGTTTACGTGGGCGAGCGCTCCCGCCTGGGCAAGGGCTGCACGCTCATGCCCAACGTGGTGCTCATGTCCGACGTGACCATGGGCGACAACGTGCGCGTGCATGCGGGCACCGTGCTCGGAGCGGACGGCTTCGGCTACGCTCAGGGCCTCGCCGGGCACACCAAGATTCCGCAGATCGGCCGTGTCGAGATCGGCGACGATGTGGAGATCGGTGCCAATACCTGCGTGGATCGCGCCGCCCTGGACGTGACGCGCATCTCGCGCGGGACCAAGGTGGACAACCTCGTGCAGATCGCCCACAACGTGACGCTTGGCGAGCACTGCCTTGTGGCGGCCCAGGTGGGCATCTCGGGCAGCGTGCGCGTGGGCAGCGGGGTGGTCATGGGCGGCGGCGCCGGTTTCAAGGACAACATCGAAGTGGGCGACGGCGCCATGATCGGCGGCCGCGCCGGGGTGACGAACTCGCTCCCGGCCGGGGCCAAGGTGACCTACAACCCGCACATGGACATCAAGACCTACCTGCGCGTGGGCGCGAGCCTGCCACGCCTGCCGGACGCCATCAAGCGCCTGCGCAAGCTGGAAAAGGAAGTGGAGCGCCTGGCCGCGCTCCTGGAGGAGAAGCGCAATGGCTGACATCGGCGTCGACATTCAGGGCATCATGGCCAAGATTCCCCACCGCTATCCTTTCCTGCTGGTGGACCGCGTGCTGGAGATCGTTTCCGGCTCGCACATCCGGGCGCTCAAGAACGTGTCCATCAACGAACCGTATTTCCAGGGCCATTTTCCCGGCCTGCCGGTGATGCCCGGGGTGCTCATGCTGGAGGCCCTGGCGCAGACGGGCGGGCTCTATGTTTTGCATACGGCGGACATCGACATGGAATCCAAGGTGTTCATGTTCACCAGCATGAACAGGGTCAAGTTCCGCCGTCCCGTTGTTCCAGGAGATCAGATCATCCTCAAAATGTCCGACTTCCGGCACAAGATGACGCTCTGGAGCATGCAGGGCGTGGCCGAAGTGAACGGAGAGACCGTCTGCGAGGCGTCGCTTTCCGCGGCCCTGGTGGACAAGGAGAAGGCCGGTGGCCAATAGCATTCATGAAACCGCCATCGTGCATCCCACGGCCGAGCTCGGCCAGGGGGTGCAGATCGGCCCGTACGCCATCATCGCCGAAGGGGTGGTGGTTGGCGACGAGACCATCATCGAGCCCTTCGTGCACCTGAAGAAGGGCGCGCGCCTGGGCAAGAACAACCACATACACACCAATGCCGTCATCGGCGGCGAGCCGCAGCACCTGGCCTACAAGGGCGAGGAGACCGAGACCGTCATCGGCGACGGAAACACCATCCGCGAGTTCGTGACTGTCCATCGCGGCACGGTCCAGGGCCACGGCAAGACCACCATCGGCAACCACTGCCTGCTCATGGCCTACGCCCACGTGGCCCACGACTGTGAGCTGGGCGACCACGTGATCATGGCCAACGCCGTGAACTTGGCCGGACATGTGGAGATC
>JBFWJM010000318.1:0-4006 GCA_050253205.1 Desulfovibrionaceae bacterium | reverse complement strand
CCCGCAGACGCCGATGGGCCCGGCCACGCCTATGGAATCGAGATAGGCAGCCGTGAGTTCCAGGCAGCGCAGGATGCGCTCCCGGGTGACCAGCCGGGGCACCTCCGCAAGGGGCGGGTGCGTGGTCACCAGGCTGACGCGCAGCCTTGTCCCGCCCAGGTGCATGCAGACCCCGTCGCGCCCCACGCCCAGGCGCTCGGCCAGAAATTCCGTGTGCCCGGGAAAGTCGAACCCGGCTGCCTGGAGGGTGGCCTTGTTCAGCGGGCAGGTACACAGCCCGTGGCCCACCCCGGCGCGCAGGAGCGCCACCGCCGCCTCCAGGCAGACCCCGGCGCAGAGCCCGCCAGCCTCGGAGGGCTTCCCGGGCACCGTGCGCACCCCGGCCAGCTCGGGCGGTTCGTAGAGGTAGACCCCCGGCCCCTGCCCCCTGGCCTCCGCCGGGTCGTCCAGGCGCTTCCAGAACGAAGCGACCGAGCCGCACGAGCACGACTCCCGCATGGCGGCCTCCGGCCCGAGCAACAGCACGCGGCAATCCGCCGGAGCGGCGCGGCCAAAGAGCCGGACCACCAGCTCGGGCCCGAGCCCGGACGGGTCGCCCAAAGTGATGAGCACGGTTTTCATGCGCGAAACCGTAAAACTTCGCACTGCCGAAAGCAAGCCGCGCAACGATAAAACCGAAGAAACGGCAGGCAAAGGGGCGAAATACGCCGCTTCAGTCTATTCCGGTACAAAGGCCAAGGCGGCGAGCGGCGGGAGGGTCAGCTCCAGGCAGCAGTCGTCCGGCCGCCCCTCGGCCACGCGGCAGCGCGCGGCCGCCAGGCCAGCGTTGCCCGCGTTGGAGCCGCCGTAGCAGGCGGCGTCGGAGTTCAGCGCCTCGCGCCAGAGCCCGGGGCTGGGGCAGCGCACGGCGTAGCACTCGCGCACGGCGGGGGTGAAGTTGAAGACCCAGAGCACGGGCCGCCCGCCCTCCGCCCGACGGATGAAACTGACGACCGAGGCCTGGTTGTCCGTGAAGTCCATCCACTCGAACCCGGACCAGTCGTGATCGCTGGCGTGCATGGCGGGCTCGCGCCGCAGCAGGCCGTTGAGGTCGCGCACCAGGGCCTGCACGCCCCGGTGGCTCTCGAAGCCGAGCAGCATCCAGTCCAGCTCGGCCTGGGAGTTCCACTCGTTCCACTGGCCGAACTCCCCGCCCATGAAGAGGAGCTTCTTGCCCGGGTGGGCCCATTGGTAGGCCAGGAGCAGCCGCAGGTTGGCAAAGCGCTGCCAGTAGTCCCCTGGCATCTTGTCGAGCAGCGCGCCCTTGCCGTGCACCACCTCGTCGTGGGAGAGCGGCAGCAGGAAATTCTCCGAAAAGGCGTAGACCATGGAGAAGGTCAGGTTGTTGTGGTGGTAGCTCCGGTGCACGGGGTCCTTGTGAAAATAGGCCAGGGTGTCGTTCATCCAGCCCATGTTCCACTTGAAGGTGAAGCCGAGGCCACCAGCATATACCGGGCGGGAGACGCCGGGCCAGGCCGTGGACTCCTCCGCCACCATCACCGCGCCGGGGTAGTGCTCGTGGACCACGGTGTTCAGCTCTCGCAGGAGCCCGATGGCCTCCAGGTTCTCGTTGCCGCCGTGCTCGTTGGGAACCCACTCCCCTTCCTTGCGCGAATAGTCGAGGTAGAGCATGGAGGCCACGGCGTCGATGCGCAGGCCGTCCACGTGGAACTCCTTGAGCCAGTAGAGCGCATTGGCCAGCAGGAAGTTCTTCACCTCGTGGCGGCCGAAGTTGAAGATGTAGGTGCCCCAGTCCGGGTGCTCGCCCTTGCGGGGGTCCATGTGCTCGTAGAGCGCCGTGCCGTCAAACCGCCCGAGGCTCCAGTCGTCCTTGGGAAAGTGGCCGGGAACCCAGTCGAGTATCACACCGATGCCCGCCTGATGGCAGCGGTCCACCAGGCCGCGAAATTCGTCCGGCGAACCGAAGCGCGAGGTCGGCGAATAGTAGTGCGAGGTCTGGTAGCCCCAGGACTCGTCCAGGGGGTGCTCGGCCAGGGGCAGGAACTCAATGTGCGTGAAGCCGAGGTCGCGCACGTAGGGGATGAGCCTGTCGCCCAGCTCGCCGTAGGTCAGGAAGTCGCGCCCCTTGCGCTGCCAGGAGCCCGCATGCACCTCGTACACGGACATGGCCCTGCCCAGGGGCAGGCCGCCCCCGCGCCGGGCGTCCATCCAGGCCACGTCATTCCAGGCGTAGCCGTCCAGCACGGCGGTGACGCCCGCCGTGCCTGGCCGCAGCTCCGAGGCGAAGGCGAAGGGGTCGGTCTTGAGGGCGGTGCGCCCCTCCCGGGAGGTCACAGCATAGCGGTAGGAGACGTTGGCCCCGATCCCCGGCGCAAACCCGGCCCAGACGCCCGAGGAGCCCACCGGGAAGAGCGGGTGCTCCCCGGGGGTCCAGCCGTTGAACGAACCCACCACGGAAACCGCGCGGGCATTGGGCGCCCAGACGGCGAAGCGGTAGCCCTCGCGGCCCGATTCGTCCTTTTGGGGGTGCGCGCCGAGCACGCGGTAGAGATCCCAGTGGACCCCCTGGCCGAAGAGGTGCAGGTCGTAGGGTTCGATATGTACGGGCGACGTGGATTCGGATGTCATTTCAACTCGATGGGTTCTTGCGCGGAATGTTCCGCGAGGTCTTGGCAAAGGGTTTTCAACGCGCAGGGAATCGCACCCCGCCGCGCGGGGCGTCCTTCAGGGCGGGGCTCCCGGGTTCAGAGCGAGACCACGCAGTTGTCCCCGCCGGCAAAGGCGGAGTAGTCGTAGCGGTCTGCCTTGGTGTCGTTGAGCCAGTCGCCCGAGTCGGTCAGGTACCGATACTGGTAGTCCTGCCCGGCGGCGAGGTCGAGGGACACCGAAAAGGAGCCGTCCTTCAGACGGGTCATGGGCGTCTTCTTGGTGTTCCAGTTGTTGAACTCACCCACGAGGAAGAGCTTCTTGGCTTCGCCCACGGCGGTCTTGGACAGCTTGAAGGTGACCTTGCATACGGGCTTGCTCTTCAGGTAGCGCTTGCTGACAGGCATGTTGCCTCCTTTGAGGGATAACCACGCTCCAACGGGCTTCCTCTCATTTTGCACGATATGCGCAACGGAACGGACGCGCAACGAGATTGTTCGCCTAATCGAAACGCACTCCTATCCGTTCGTAAAGCCTGACGTACTCCGCTGCGGACCGCTCCCAGGTGAAGGCCTGGTTCATGGCCCGCGCCACCATGGCGTCCCATTCCTCCCGGTTTTCCCAGAGCCGCAGGGCCTTGTTGATGGCCGAGAGGAAGAGCCCGGCCTCGGGCCGCGCGAAGGTGAAGCCCGTGGCATAGGGGCTCGGGTGGGAGACGATGGTATCGATGAGACCGCCCACCGCCGTGGCCACCGGAGGTGTGCCAAAGCGCAGGGCGTACATCTGCGTGAGCCCGCAGGGCTCGTAGCGCGAGGGCATGAGAAAGATGTCGGACGCCGCGTGGATGCGGTGGGCCAGGTCCTCGGAGTAGCCGATGATCACGGAGAGGCTGCCCTGGTATTGCTCCACCAGTTCCATGAGCCGTTGCTCGTGGTCGAGGTTGCCCTCCCCGAGCACCACCACGCCGACCTTCTTCTTCATCAGGTTCGGCAGGATGTCGATGAGCAGGTCGATGCCCTTCTGGCTTCGCAGGCGGCCGATGAACGAGAGCAGGGGCCGGTCCTCCAGCTGGTCGGAAAGCCAGAGCTCCTTGATGAGCGCGCGCTTGCACTCCTTTTTACCCTCGCGGCAGTCCGGGGTGTAGGCGCAGGCGAGGTAGCGGTCATCCCCCGGGTCCCAGACGGAGTAGTCCGCCCCGTTGAGGATGCCGTGGAGGTCGTCCTTTCTGCGGGCGAGAATGCCGTCCATGCCGCAGCCGAAGTGCGGGGAGAGGATCTCGCGCGCGTAGGAGGGGCTCACGGTGGTCACGGCGTCCGCGTAGGCTATGCCGCCCTTGAGCATGCAAAAGTCCCCGTAGTAT
>JBFWJM010000317.1:0-4007 GCA_050253205.1 Desulfovibrionaceae bacterium | reverse complement strand
ATTCCCGCACGCAACGGATGCGACAAGTCCACCACCGCGCCTCGCCGGACGTCCATCTGCTTCTCCCGCGTCATGGTATGGAAACCCCCAGGCGGCCCCCGCCCTTCGTCCCGGGCCTTTTCCCGGTACTCCCGAAGGCGGCGGTAGCGTTTTTCTTGTATAAAGCCAAGCCCGGACACTGGACACGAGCTCGGGAATTTTTTAACAAGCCGGAATACGTACCGAATATCTGCCAGGAGGAGGAAGGAAACTCTCATGGACCGCGACGAGATCCGTCGGACGTTCGAGCAGTTCTTCAACAAGTACAAGAAGACCGAGGGCGACAAGAGCGCTTACTCGGCGGTGTGGTCCACGCTCATGCCGTCGGGCAGTTTCGAGATCAACCTGACCAAATGCCCGCGTGGCGCCATCTTCAAGTGCTTCGCCAACGGCGAGAAGGTGAACGAGATCACGGGCTGGGACGCCTTCTTCGCCGCTTCCGGGAAGTTCCAGCAGGACTACCCCGAGCTCTACGACGAGGACGAGTTCTTCCAGAGCATGCAGGACGCGCTCTAACCCCCCGTCGCGCGCCCCGCAACGGCGGTCCCGCCGCCACCCCCCAGACGACCCCTTCCGGTCGCCCATCTCCCTTGCGCCCCCCCGGCTTCGCCGGTCTACAGAACGGCCAAGAGACTCCCATCTCCCCGCCTTTCTGGAATCCGGCGAAGCCGGGCCCCTTCGGCCGCACGCGAAAGGCGGACGCGAGGCGTGTTTTCACGAGCCAGGCAGGGGCACGTCGGGCCCGGCCCAAAGCGCCCACACGACATGCACCGCAGAAGATTGAACGGGAATCGGGAGTCGCCGCGCCCCTTGCCTTGTCGTGAAAATACCCGAGGGGCCGCCCCCCGGCTTCGCCGGTTCCTAAAAAGGCAGAAGATGCTCCCGGTTTTCCGCCTTTCCGAAAACCTCCCGAAGGGGGAGAATCCGGAAAAAATGATGTTAGAAAAAATCTAGAATTTCTCTTGATTTTGCATCGCACCGAAACAACAAATCTTTTTTGACCACCCCGGCGCGGCGCGAAAAAGGGGACAATCAGAAGGCGTTGCGCTTGAAGTAGGCCTGGGAGCCGTCCCTGGGCGGGCCCAGGGGCCTGCGCCAGGCGCTCATCTGGCCCTTGACGCAGACGATGTAGCAGCTGTCGTATTCCCGCTGCTTCCTGATCCGCTCGGTCCAGGCCTTCTGGTCCTCACGGCCGCCGTAGCGCGGGAACTGGGGACAGCGCGCGATGCACTCCTGCTCCTTGGCCTTCCAGGCCGAGGCGGCGAAACCGGCGTCGGCCATGCCGAGGATCAGGAACAGGACGAATGTGGTCAACACGGCGCGCATGGGGCGACCTCCCAGGAGCCTTTTCGGCCGTTCGGGCGGTTCCCTTTACTCCCCGCCCGACGTTCCGCCGTCCTGCTCCACGTTCTGGCGCACCCAGTCCAGGGCCTCGCGGACCACGGCGTCCTCCCGGCGGTCGCGCTCGGACTCGGCGGCCGGAGGCGCGGGCGGAACAGGAGCGGACGGAACAGGAGCGGCCTTCTCAGTACTCCCCTCTTCCGCCTTTCTGAAATCCGCCGAAGGCGGCGACGAAGGCGGCGGCTGGTAGCCCCTGCGTTGAAGACGGGAAAGAATGATGGCCGCGCGCTTGCGCACGAAGCCGGAGTTCCCGGCCGGGTCGAAGCGGATGGGGTTGGGCAGGCTCACGGCCAGACGCACGGCCTGCTCCGTGGACAGGCCGGAGGCGGAGACGCCGAAGTGGGCCCGGGCCGCGGCCTCGGCCCCGAAAACCCCGTCGCCCCACTCGACCACGTTGAGGTATATCTCCAGGATGCGCTTCTTGGACAGCTCGCGCTCCAGCCGCCAGGCCAGCACGGCCTCCTTGATCTTGCGCATGGGGCTCTTGCTGGGCGAGAGCCAGAGATTCTTGGCCAACTGCTGGCTGATGGTGCTGCCGCCGGCCCGCAGCCGCCCCTCCTCCAGATCCTTCTGCAGGGCGTCGCGCATGGCGTCGAAGTCGAAGCCCTCGTGGGACCAGAACTTGTCGTCCTCGGAAATGAGCACGGCCTTGACCAGCGCGGGCGACATGGACGACAGCGGCGTCCACTTCCACTTCAGGGTCGTCTTGCGGCCCTCGCGCGCCCACTGGTCCTCGCGATGGAGCATGAACGCGGTCTTGCCCGGCTTGGCCTTGGCCAGCCCCTTCACGTCCGGGACCACCGCGTACCACGCCGCCACCAGCAGCACATAGGCCGCCAACACGGCCAACGCCTTGACCACCCAACCCAGCGCCTTTCGCATGACCGCCGTGTCTCACACCCCCAGCCCCCTGACAACCCCCTTCGGGGGCTTACAGAAAGGCCAAGAGGCTCTCATCTCCCCGGCTTTCCGTAAATGGGGGCGAAGCCCCCTGGACGGGGGGAGGCGGGGCGGATAGGGTGGATTCACAAGGCCGCCCGGGCGACCGACCCCTTCCGCGCCCGTCGGACGCGGAAACCCCGACACACGATCCCCGAGACGGCGGCCCAAGGAGGTTCGACATGGCCGCTGAGACCATCTTCGTCAACACCTTCACCAACGGCATCCTGGGACCGGACGTGCCCATGCTCGGCCCGGTGCGCGACGGCGGCGTCATCGTGGCCAACACGGCCCCGGGCTGCTGGGGTCCGATGCTCACCCCGGCCATCCGGGGCGGCCACGAGGTCTGCCGACCCGTGCTCGTGGAAGGGGCCGAGCCCGGCGACTCCATCGCCATCCGCATCCTGTCCATCGACGTGACCAGCGCGGGCACGGCCTCGGGCAACGACCTGATCCACGGCGACTGCTGCCTGGGCGACCCCTATGTGGCGGGCAAGTGCCCGGGCTGCGGCGCGCTCTACCCGCCCACGCGCGTGGAGGGCACGGGCAAGGGCTGCATCAAGTGCGCGGCCTGCGGGGCGTCCGCCGCGCCCTTCGAGTTCACCAACGGCTACACCATCGCCTTCGACGAGACCCGGCGCATGGGCCTGACCCTGGACCGGGCCGCGGCAGAAAAAGCCGCCGCCGAGGCCAGGAAGTTCATGGCCACGCCGGACAACTCCATCCAGAATCCGGTGGTGGCCCTGGCCCCCTGCGACATCCCGGGCGTGGCCGCGCGCATGATCCCCTTCGTGGGCCAGCTCGGCGTGGTTCCCGTGCGGCCCACCCCGGACTCGCACAACGCCCAGGACTTCGGCTCCTTCCTCGTGGGCGCGCCCCACGAATACGCCATCACCCAGGAACAGCTCGCCGACGTGACCGACGGCCACATGGACATCAACCGCGTGCGCGCCGGAGCGGTGCTCATCGCCCCGGTGCGCGTGCCCGGCGGCGGGGTCTACGTGGGCGACATGCACGCCATGCAGGGCGACGGCGAGATCGCGGGCCACACCGCCGACGTCTCCGGCGTCATCGCCATGCGCGTGAGCGTGCTCAAGGGCGTGACCTGCGGCGGCCCGATCATCCTGCCCCTGGCCGAGGACCTGCCGCTCCTGGCCCGGCCCTTCTCGGCCGAGGAAAAGGCCCTGGCCCGGCGCATGGCCGAACAGCGCGGCGTGACCCTGGAGGAATCCGCGCCCATCTCCTTCGTGGGCAGCGGCCCGACCCTGAACGCGGCCACCGACTGCGCCCTCAAGCGCGCCGCCGCCTTCCTGGACACGACCGTGCCCGAGGTCATGAATCGCGCCACCATCACCGGCAACATCCAGATCGGCCGCAACCCCGGCACCGTCACGGCCACCTTCCTGGCCCCCACGGCCAAGCTCAGGGAAAAGGGCGTCTACGACCTGATCCGCGACCAGTACTCCCTCTGACCCCCTTCGGGGGTTTACGGAAAGGCGGGAGAGGAGGTTCCTCTTCCGCCTTTCTAAACACCCCCGAAGGGGGCGGGGCCGGAGCGCATGCCGTGGACGGGCGTTTCGGAGAGGATCTTCATGTAGACGTCGCCGGTGGAGGGCAGGAACACGAGC
>JBFWJM010000316.1:0-4008 GCA_050253205.1 Desulfovibrionaceae bacterium | reverse complement strand
CCGAAGACCGGCCAGACGGCCGCCAGCTCACGGCTGAACTCCAGGGCCTGTTCCGGCCGGTAGTGACCGCGCCCCATGCGCCGCAGCACCTCGGGGTCGCCGCTCTGCAACGAGAGATGCAGGTGCGGACAGACCAGCCGCGAAGCGCCCAGCACGTCCAGGGCCTTGGACCCGAGTTGCCCCGGCTCCAGGGAACTCAAACGCAGCCGGACGCGATCGGCCCAGCGCGGGGCCAGGGCGCGCTCCAGTCCGGCGAGCAGATCCCAGAAATCCGGGCGGCCGGGGAGGTCCGTGCCGTACTGGCGGAGGTTGATCCCGCCCAGGACGATCTCGCGGAATCCGGCCATCAGCAGACGTTCGGCCTCGGCCAAAACCTCGGCCGGGTCGCGGCTCACGCTCCGACCCCGGGCCAGGGGCACGACGCAGTAAGTGCAGCGGTGGGAGCAGCCGTCCTGAACCTTGAGCACGGGCCGCGCGCGGTCGTAACCCGAGATGGCGAAGGGCTGCCAGCCAGCCCGCGCGGGACCGGCATCCAGGAGTTCGGCCTTGCGCGACTGGGGCACGACCCGCTCCACTCCGGGCAGTCCGGCCAGTTCCTCTTCCAGGACCTGGGCCGCGCAGCCGGTGATGACGATGGCCGCGTCCGGGCTCTCGCGGTGCAGGCGGCGCACGAGCTGGCGCAGGTCGCTCACGGCGTTGGCCGTGACGGCGCAGGAATTGACCAGGATGCGCCCAGCCAAGGCCGGGTCATCGACCTGGACCCAGCCGCGCGCCTCCAGGGCTTCGGCCAGGGCGCGGGTTTCGTACTGGTTGATCTTGCAGCCCAGGGTGGCGGTGTGAAATGTCTTCATCACGGGCTGTCCTACACCGTGACCCGGAGAGGGACAAGGGCCGCGCGGGCCACGTGGCGGGGAAGGCTCAGCCCGCGATGACGCCTCCGGCCAGGACCGCGCCCTCCGGGGTATACAACGCGCCGATCTGCCCCGGCGTGGGTCGCCCCTGCGGCTCCAGGAAACGCAGACGCAGGCCGTCCCCGGTTTCCTCCCAGCGGCCGGGCCGGGCCTTCTGGCGGTAGCGCGTCTGGACCAGGACCACTTCCGGCCAATGCGTCGAAGGGACGAGGCGGTTCACCCCGCGCAGCAGGCAGCCTGGGGACTCCAAGGATGCGCGCGGCCCCACCACCAAGGCGTTGCGCTCCGGATCCTTGTCCAGCACGTAGAGGGGCTCGGGCCAGCTCAGGCCCAGGCCCCGGCGCTGGCCCTGGGTATGCCGCCAGAGCCCCCGATGCCGTCCCAAAACGCGGCCGTCTTCCAGGAGCACCGGCCCGCCGTCCGGCAAGGGTTCGCCGCGCCCCTCCAGAAAGGCCCTATAGTCGTCACCGGGCACGAAACATATCTCCCGGCTCTCCCGGGGCACGGGGGCCGTCAAGCCGCGCCGGACCAGCTCCGCGCGCACCTCGTCCTTGGTCCACCCTCCCAGGGGGAACACGGCCCGCTCCAGGCGCTCGGCGGGCACGAGGCTCAGGAAATAGCTCTGGTCCTTGCGCGCGTCGATGCCGCGCAGCAGCCGACCGCTCTCCAGGCGGACATAATGGCCGGTGGCCAGCCGCTCCGCTCCGCGCTCAATGGCGTGGTCGAAGAGGACGCCGAACTTGATGCCGGGGTTGCAGGCCGCGCAGGGGTTGGGCGTCTCGCCCGCGAGATAGGCCCGGACAAAGGGCCGCACCACCCGTTCCTCGAACTCGCGGCGCAGATCCAACTCCAGGTAGGGTACGCCCAGGGAGGCGCAGAGATCGGCCAGGGACGGCCCGGCCGCGTCCTGATCCTGGAAGCGGCCATGCACGGCCAGGACATCCTCGCCCCCTTCGCGCAGAAGCGCCAGACAGAGGAGGCTGTCCACGCCTCCGCTCACGGCCACGGCGATGGTCATGGAGCGGATCAGGCCAGGATGACCCGGCTGACGTGCGGCCGGATCACGTCCTCGCCCCAGGGGCCGAGCACGAGCAGGGCCGTGGCCAGGGAATCAGCCCGGGCCGCCGTATCCGCCAGGACCGTGGAGGAGTGGATGAGGTGCGGTGAAACGCCCGTCGCCGGGTCCACGATGTGGTGGAACAGACGTTCCTTGTCGAAATAGACCTCGTAGTCGCCCGAGGTGGCGCATGCCCCATCGGTCAGCTCCAGGCGGGCCAGGGGCGACTCGACATCCGCCGGGTTGCGCACCGCCACCATCCAGGGCAGGCCCTCGGCCTTGCCGCCGAAGGCGGCGATGTCGCCTCCGGCGTCGACCAGTCCGTGGCGCACGCCCCGCTCGCGCAAGGCCTCGGCCATGCGGTCCACGATGTAGCCCTTGGCCACGCCGTCCAGGGTCAGGGCCATGCCCGCGCGGTCCAAATGCACCGAACGTCCGTCCCAACGCACCCGCTCCAGACCGACCAGCCCCCGCAATTCTTCCAGACGGGAGGGATCGGGCCGTCGTCCCGCCTCGGCGGATTCCTCGATGTACGCGAGCACGGGCAGGACCGTGGGATCGAAGGCCCCCTTGGTGGCCCGGTGGGCGAAGACGGCCAGATCCAGCACCCGGGTCAAATCCTCCGGCGCGCCGTCCAGTCGACCGTGAGAGTTGAGCGCGGAGAGCGCGGATTCGGGCCGGAAACGCGTCAACCGAGCCTCCAGGCGATCCAGCACGGCCCAGGCGGCGCCCAGGGCCTCCTCGGCCCGGGACTGGGAGGGGTCCACCACGCTCAGGCTGACGTAGGTTCCCATGCCCAGGCGCGTTTCGCTGAGCATCCGTCCGGGACGGCCCAGAGGCACCACCCCGTCCAGCCAGGAAGCCACGCCGTATCCCGCGGCCAGCGCCGCGCCCGTTCCCAGAAATCGCAACACGTCCCTGCGCTTCATACGCTCGTCCTCATGCTTGTTCCCCATTCGCGGTCCCGGCCGCCCGCCGCCGCGCCTCGGGCTCCGGCCGCGCCGTGGGGGTCTCGTCCCCCAGGGGGCGGAGGATGCCACGCGGGCAGAATCCGGCGCAGGCGAGCCCGCAGGAAGGGCCATAGGCCACGCAGGCCTTGTGGTCCACGCTGATGCGTCCGCGATCCAGGCTCACCGCCTGGGCCGGGCACTTCTTCACGCACATGCCGCAGGAAATGCAGCCCGCCCCGCAGACATCCTTGACCTCGCTGCCCTTGTCCCGCGAGGAGCAGAAGACCTGGACCCGGGAGTTGCGCGGCGTCAGTTCGAGAATGGACTTGGGGCAGACCCGCACGCAGTTGCCGCAGCCGGTGCAGAGTTCCGCGTCCACCCGCACGAGCCCGCTCTCCAGGCGCATGGCCCCGAAGGGGCAGGCCGCCAAGCAGTCGCCCAGGCCGATGCAGGCGAAGCGGCAGGCGTCCGGACCGCCCAGGGCCAGACTGGCGGCCTGGCAGGTGGAGACGCCCGAATACAGCAGTCGCCGGGCCACTTGGCCCTCGTCCTTGACGCAGCGCCGGAAGGCCACCACCGGCTCGGCCCCGCCCATGGCCTTGCCCGTGAGCCGGGCCACGGCGACGGCCACCGAGGGTCCGCCGGGACGGCAGAGGTCCGGCGGCACGTTCGGATCCTTGACCACGGCCTCGGCGTAGGCCTCGCAGCCGGGGTAGGAGCAGCCGCCGCAGTTGGCGCCCATGAGCGCCTCCTTGACCTCGGCGATGCGCGGGTCAACCTCGACCTTGCAGCGCACGGCCGCCAGGGCCAGGGCCACGCCCGCGACCAGCCCCAGGGCCCCGAAGACGGCCAATCCGGTCCAGGCCAGTTGGATCAGGTCCATGCCGCGTCCACTCCTAGAAACTCATGCCCGAGAAGCCCAGGAAGGCCAGGGCGAACAGTCCGGCCACCACGAAGGCGATGGGCAGGCCCCGGAACGGTTCCGGGATGTCCGCCAGCTCCAGCCTCTCGCGCACGCAGGCCATGAGGAACAGCGCCAGGGCGAAGCCCGCGCCCGAGCCCAGGGCCAGCGCCAGGCTCTCCCAGAGGT
>JBFWJM010000315.1:0-4071 GCA_050253205.1 Desulfovibrionaceae bacterium | reverse complement strand
CGGGCAAACGGCTGCTGCGCCGGGTGCTGCACCGACATGTGCCCCCGGCCCTGGTGGAGCGGCCCAAGATGGGCTTCGGCGCGCCCGTGGCCCGCTGGCTGCGCGGGGAGCTGCGGCCCTGGTGCGAGGATCTGCTCGATCCGGCCCGGCTGCGGCGGCAGGGATTCCTCGACGCCGGGGAGGTGGGGCGAATGTGGCGGGAGTTTTTGGGCGGCCGGGAATACTGGCAGGCCCACCTCTGGGACGCGCTCATGTTCCAGGCCTGGCTGGCGGCGCGGGGGGACTGACGTGGCGGCGCGGACCCTGCGGATATTCTTTCTCATTCGGGATTTGAACCTGGGCGGAGCCCAGCGCCAGCTCGTCCTTCTGGCCAACGGGCTGGTGGCCCGGGGGCACGCGGTGGCGGTGGCCGTGTTCTATGGCGGCGGAGAGCTGGAAGGCGATCTGCGCGGCGTGGAGTTCCTCGACCTGGGCAAGCGCGGGCGCTGGGATCTGGCGGGCTTTTTCCACCGGCTGGCGGCTGCGGCGCGGCGTTTCCGGCCGGACGTGCTCCACGGCTACCTGGGCACGGCCAATCTCCTGACCGTGGCGTTGCGGCCTCTGATTCCAGGAGTCCACGTGGTTTGGGGCCTGCGGGCCTCGGAACTGGAGCTGCGCCGCTACGACCCGGCTTGGCGGTTCTCGTCCCGGCTCGAAGGGCTGTGCTCCCCGCTGGCAGATCGGATCGTGGCCAACTCGCGGGCCGGGCTGGCGGCCGCAACGCGGCGGGGATTCCCCCGGGAACGGCTGGTCCATGTGCCCAACGGCGTGGACGGCGCGGTTTTCGTCCCGGACCGCGAACGCGGCGCGGCCCTGCGCCGGGAGTGGACGGCGGGCGGCGCACGGACCCTGGTGGGACTGGCGGGCCGTCTTGATCCCATGAAGGATCACGAAACCTTTCTGCACGCGGCGGCCCTGGCCCGCCGCGAGCGGCCGGACCTGGGCTTCGTCTGCGTGGGCGGAGGCTGGGAGGGGCCGGGCGCGCGGCTGCGGGAGCTGGGCCGGGAACTGGGGCTGGAATCCGCGCTGGTCTGGGCCGGGCCGCGGGCGGACATGCCCGCGGTCTACAACGCCCTGGACCTGCTCTGCCTGTCCTCGGTGAGCGAGGGCTTTCCCAACGTGGTGGCCGAGGCCATGAGCTGCGGCCTGCCCTGCGTGGTCACGGACGTGGGCGACGCGGCCGGGATCGTCGGGGACTTGGGCGTCGTGACGCCGCCGCGCGCCCCCAAGGCCCTGGCCGACGGCCTGCTGGCCCTTGTCGGGCACTTGGAGCGCGAGGGCGGGGCGCTCCGGGAGCGGGTCCGGGCGCGGGTGCTGGAGCGCTTCGGGGTGGAGGCCCTGGTGGAGCGGACCGAGGCCCTGCTCCTGGAACTCGCTACTCGCCGTCCTTGATGAGCCGCCGGGCCACGTCCAGATCATAGAGCGCCAAAGGGTTGCGGTCCGCGCCGCGTTCCCGGAACATCTCGGCGGCGGCCTTGACGATCTCCAGGGAGAGCCAGCCGTGGCGCTCCCAGATCCCCGGATCCTCGCGGTTCCAGAGCCGGAATTCGATGCGCCCCATGCTGTCGCGCACGTACATGCGCGTGTCGTGGTTCTGGAGGCTCGGATGGTAGTAAAGTCCTCTGTCGTCCTTCATGCGTGTCTCCGTGCGGCGGTCAGTGAGGGAGTCAACAGCTCCAGCGGGCGTCCGAACAGGAAATCCAGGATCGCGGGGTCCATGCCCGATTTTTTCACCAGGAGCAAGCGGACCTCGCGGTCCCAGGCCAGCATGGCTGCCCGGCTTCGTCGGTCTTCGGGCGCGTCGCTCTCCAGGAGTTCGGCGTAGCCGGACACCGGGCAGCGCCGCTCATGCTCCGCCACGAGCTCCAGCAGGGGATGCCCGGCGGGCAGAATCCCGCGCCGGGTGAGCCGGTCATGGGCGTAGACCCGCTCGATCTCCCGGGTGTCGCGGCAGGAGAGGACTCGGCATTCCAGCGGCCTGGCCGCGTAGATGGCGCAGGCCGAGCCCTCGTCGGAGAAGAAAAGACAGGTCCAGGCTCCGTCCCGGCCCTTGATCTTGACGATTTCCGTCTCCAGGGGCGCAAGCCGCCCGCCGATCTGGTCCATGGCGGGCTCACCGGCGCGCAGGGTCACCAGATGCACGAGGTCCGGGCCGCCCGGCGCGCGCAGCAGGGGCAGGTCGTCCGTGTGCAGGGCCGGGCCGCCCTTGCGGCAGCACTCCCCGCAACGGGCGCAGACGGTGGTGTTTCGTTCCGAACTCAACTTCTTCTTGAAATGGTGGCGAGTTTTGGGTAATAATTCACAAGCGCCCGCGCAGACGGGGCGACACCCCCCTGGTTACCCGCATGGCCGACGGATGGCAAGGGAGGTCCGGCAGGGCCCTTTCGGAGGCTGCCGCTTTCAGGCGGAGCCCCAGAGAGGTCGCTGTCCGGCGTTTTTCGGTTGACAAAAATTGCGGCTTGTCCGTACATTGTGGAGCCTGCATTCCGGTTTCCATTTCGGTCTTTCCGCGTGTGGCCGCAGAGCGCGCAAGGCCTTGCTTTTTCTCCGTTCCTTGACTTCAAGAGGATATTCGTCCGGGCATGACGGCCTACGCCGCGGGCCGATGGTCTGGACGTGCGAGATTGGCTGGAAACATTTAAAAAAACAATGGAGGTTAAGGGAATGGCGAAACACAAAACCCCCTTGTTGGACCAGCTGGAAAGCGGGCCGTGGCCCAGCTTTGTGTCCGACATAAAGCAGGAATGCGAAAACCGGGCCAAAAACTCCAAGGGCGTTGACTACCAGATCCCGGCCGACTGCCCGGACGACCTGCTGGGCGTTCTGGAAATGTCTTATGTGGACGGCGAGACCCACTGGAAGCACGGCGGCATCGTGGGCGTGTTCGGTTACGGCGGCGGCGTCATCGGCCGTTACTGCGACCAGCCCCAGATGTTCCCCGGCGTGGCCCATTTCCACACCGTGCGCGTGAACCAGCCCTCCGGCCTGTACTACAAGACCGACTTCCTCCGTCAGCTCTGCGACCTGTGGGAACTCCGCGGTTCGGGTCTGACCAACATGCACGGCTCCACGGGCGACATCGTGCTCCTGGGCACGACCACCCCGCAGCTGGAAGAGATCTTCTTCGAGCTGACCCACAACATGAACAACGACCTGGGCGGCTCGGGCTCCAACCTGCGCACCCCGTCCTGCTGCCTGGGCCAGTCCCGCTGCGAGTTCGCCTGCATCGACACCCAGCAGCTGTGCTACGACCTGACCAACACCTATCAGGACGAGCTGCACCGCCCGGCCTTCCCCTACAAGTTCAAGTTCAAGATCGACGGTTGCCCGAACGGCTGCGTGGCCTCCATCGCCCGTTCCGACTTCTCGATCATCGGCACCTGGCGCGACGAGATCCGCATCGACCAGAAGGCCGTGGCCGCCTACGTCGGCGGCGAGATCAAGCCCAACGCGGGCGCTCATGCCGGCCGCGACTGGGGCAAGTTCGACATCCAGAAGGAAGTCGTTGAGCTCTGCCCCTCCGGCTGCATCCGCTACGAGGGCGGCAAGCTGGAGATCAACAACAAGGAGTGCGTGCGCTGCATGCACTGCATCAACACCATGCCGCGCGCCCTGCGGGTCGGCAACGACCGCGGCGCCAGCATCCTCTGCGGCGCCAAGGCCCCGATCCTGGACGGCCCGCAGATGGCCTCCCTGCTCGTGCCCTTCATCAAGGCCGAGGAGCCCTACTCCGAGATCAAGGAAGTCATTGAGAACATCTGGGATTGGTGGATGGAGGAAGGCAAGAACCGTGAGCGCCTGGGCGAGACCATGAAACGCCTGTCCTTCCAGAAGCTCCTGGAAGTGACCAATATCAAGGCCGATGCCCGCCACGTTCGCGAGCCGCGTCACAACCCGTACATCTTCTGGAAGGAAGAGGAAGTCACGGGCGGCTGGAAGCGCGAAATCGCCGACTACAGAAAGAAGCACCAGAAGTAACAAGAGGGGGACACCACTATGGCCTTCATCTCTTCCGGATACAATCCTGAAAAA
>JBFWJM010000314.1:0-4078 GCA_050253205.1 Desulfovibrionaceae bacterium | reverse complement strand
TCGTGACCCACGACCAGGAGGAGGCCTTCTCCATGTCCGACCGCGAGGTGGTCATGAACCAGGGCCGGGTGGTGCAGGTGGGCGCGCCGGTGGAGATTTACGAAAAGCCCGCCAACCACTTCGCCGCGCGGTTCGTGGGCGAGGCCAACGAGTTCGACGGGGTGGTGGGCGAGCGCGAAGGCGAGCGCATCGAGGTGCGCATGGAGGGGCGGGTCTGCCTGCTGGAGACGGGGCGCGACTTCGCCCCCGGGCAGCGGGTCAAGGTACTGCTGCGGCCGGAGGACCTGCTCGTGGAGCGGGCCGTGCCCGAGGGCGACCCCAAGCCCTGGTGGCCCGGGGTCATCAGCGAGACGGTCTACAAGGGCTCCACCTGGGACATGGCCATCCTGCTGGAGAACGGCACGGAGGTCTGGGTCACGGAGTTTTTCGACGAGGACGCCGAGGAGATGACCTTCCGCGCCGGGGAGCGCGTGTTCGTCAGTTGGTTCGACGGCTGGGAGATGGTGCTCCCCGAGGAGGAGGCCGACGAGGAGGCGGATGATGAGGACGAGGATCTTTAGGACGCTCGTCATCTGGCCGCCCGTGGCCTGGATGCTCGTCTTCGCCCTGGTGCCCACGCTGCTGGTGCTGGCGGTGGGGCTCATGGCGAGGGACGAATCCTCCTTCGTGGCCTTCGAGCTCTCCGGCAGGGGCTACGCCGCCATCCTCGACCCCGTGTTTCTTTCCGTGCTGGCCAATTCCTTCGAGCTGGCGGCGGGGGCCACGCTGTTCTCCCTGCTGGTGGGCTACCCCTTCGCCTACGGCCTGGCCAAGAGCGGACCGCTCAAGAACGTGCTGCTGCTGCTCGTGATCATCCCGTTCTGGACCAATTCGCTCATCCGCACGTACGCGCTCGCTTTTCTCATCAAGGGCTCCGGCCCGCTCTCCAGGACGCTGGAGTTTCTGGGCATCACCCACGGACCCCTCTCCCTGCTGTACACCGACACGGCCGTCTTTCTCGGCATGGCCTACACCCTGCTGCCGTTCATGATCCTGCCCATCTACTCCTCCATCGACAAGTTTGACTGGCGGCTGGTGGAGGCCGCGCACGACCTCGGGGCGGGGCGGCTGCGGGCGTTTTTGCGGGTGACCCTGCCGCTGACCCTGCCTGGGGTGGTGGCCGGGTGCATGATGGTCTTCCTCTGCGCGCTGGGCATGTTCTACATCCCGGATCTGCTGGGCGGCGGGCGCAACCCCGTGGTGGGCAACTTCATCAAGAACCAGTTCCTCACCGCGCGGGACTGGCCCGTGGGCGCGGCGGCCTCCTCGGTGCTCACGGCGCTGATGCTCCTGCTGCTGCTCGTGCACCGCTTCGCCTCCGCGCGCGCCAGGACGAGGACCGCGCGCGGCGCGGGGGAGGGGGCATGAACTCCACCACGCGCACCCGCCCGGGCCGCCGGCTGCTGCTCATGAGCCCGGTCTACGCCTTCCTGTATCTGCCCATCCTGGTGCTCATCGCCTTTTCGTTCAACGATTCCAAGTATTCCGTGGCCTGGAAGGGCTTCACATGGGACTGGTACGCGCGGCTTTTGGAGAATCGCGGGCTCATGGACGCGGCGCTCAATTCCGTGCTCGTGGCGGTCATCGCCGCCTCGCTCGCCACCCTGCTCGGCACCCTGGCCGCCCTGGCCATCTACCGCTACCGCTTCCGGGGGCGGGGGCTCCTGGCCGGGGCCATGTTCGTGGTCATGACCATCCCGGACATCGTCATGGGCGTTTCGCTGCTGGTGCTCTTTCTCGCCCTGGGGCTCTCGCCCGGGTTCTGGACGCTGCTGGCCGCGCACGTGACGTTCTGCCTGCCGTTCGTGGCGGTGACGGTCTCGGCCAGGCTCATGGACTTCGACTCGCACCTCATCGAGGCGGCCCTGGACCTGGGGGCCAGCGAATACCAGGCCCTGCGCCGGGTGGTGCTGCCGCTCATCCTGCCCGCCGTGGCCGCCGGGTGGCTGCTCTCCTTCACCCTGTCCATGGACGACGTGATCGTCAGTTTCTTCACCACCGGGCCGACCTTCGAGGTCTTGCCGCTGCGCATCTACGCGCTGGTGCGCCTGGGGGTGAAGCCGGATGTGAACGCGCTCTCCGCGCTGATGTTTTGTGTAACCGTGGCCTGCGTGTTCGCGGCCCAAATCCTGTTGAGGAAAAAGAGATGAAGCAGATCGTGATCGGCGCGCTGGCTGCCCTGGCCCTGCTGGCCTTCGGCTGCTCCCAGGCCCCGGAAAAGGCCCAGACCCCTCCCGCCACGGAGCAGACGGAACAGGCTGCACAGGAACAGGCCGCACAGGAACAGGCCCCGGAAGCGGCCGCCCCGGCTCAGGAATCCGCCTCCGGCGGCGAGGTCTACGTGTACAACTGGACCGAATACATGCCCGCCGACGTGCTCCGCCAGTTCGAGGAGGAGACGGGCATCAAGGTCGTCTACACCACCTTCGACTCCAACGAGGCCATGTACGCCAAGCTGAAGCTCGTGGGCGGCGAGGGCTACGACCTGGTGGTGCCCTCCACCTACTTCGTGGCCAAGATGGCCCGGGAGGACATGCTCGCCCCCATCGACAAGACCAGGCTCGCCAACTTCGGCAACTTGAACCCCGCCGTGCTCGACAAGAGCTACGACCCCGGCAACACCTTCTCCGTGCCTTACCTCTGGGGCGGCACGGGCCTGTTGCACGACGGAACCGGCGGCGAGGTCACGAGCTGGAAGGACCTCTGGCTCGACGCCTTCAAGGGCCGGATCATGCTCCAGGACGACATGCGCGAGGTGCTGGGCATCGGCCTGCTGCTCAACGGCCACTCCATCAACGACACGGAGGAGGCGCACATCGCCCAGGCCTACGAGATCATGAAGACACTGGCCCCGGACGTGCTCGTCTACAACTCCGACAACCCCAAGATGCCGTTCCTCGGCGGGGAGACCTCCGCCGGGATGATCTGGAACGGCGAGGGCTACGTGGCCACCCAGGAAAACGATAAGCTCCAGTTCGTCTGGCCCAGGGAGGGCGGCATCCTGTGGATGGACAACCTCGTCATCCCGACCGGGGCGCGCAACTACGAGAACGCCCTGAAGCTCATCGACTTCCTGCTGCGGCCGGACGTCTCTGCCGCGTGCTGCGAGGAGTACGGCTACCCCACGCCCAACGTGGGCGCGCTGGAGTTTCTGCCGGAAGAGCTGCGCCAGAGCCCCACGGTGTTCCCGCCGGACGAGGTGGTCCAGAAGAGCGAGTTCATCAACGACATCGGCCCGGCCGTGCTTGTCTACGAGAAGTACTGGGAGATGCTGCGCGCCGGGCACTAGGCCCGGCGGAACAGCCTGGGATAACAAGAAAGCCCCCGAAAGGGGGCTTTCTCTATATTGGGAGACGTAGGTATTGGTCGTTGTACGGTCTTACAGAATGTACTTTTATGATTTCATATTCAACTCTGGTAATCATATTGTTTTGGTCAAAAGTCGTTTTTGTTATCATGTCGGCAACGAGACTGTCGCCGGGTTGGATGATTACTCTCCTTTGTTGAAAATCATAAAGCCATTGTGTGTCAGTTATGCTCACATCTTCCGCTTTTTGCCCAATCTTAAAGCACCACTTTGATTTTCCAATAAAATCAGGTTTTTTCACAAGCAATTCAACTCGTGGAGAGTGCTCAACTGTTGATTTGAAATCCACAGCGGTTTCTTCGACAGTGATGTTGTTCGGAAAATCATACTTCTTGCTGCTTTGTGCTATTGAAATTTTTTCATTATCGTCAAGGTGTTCAAGTGCTTTGCTTGCTTGTGTTGAAAGCCTTAAAACATGAATTGAAGTGATAGGTCGATATTCAGGTATATTGTCAGCACTAGTATATTCTGCAATTTCTTGTAGTTCTATATTCAACTCTTTGATTTGGTCGGGGTTTGATAGTGATTTATTTTTGCGTAGCCAGTTTACAACTACAGGACGAGCCGAAAATAAAAAATGTCCGATGATTTCTTTGTAGTTAAGTTCTTTGATGCTTCGGTCTGGGATCGAGTCCAATATGTCAGCAAATCTTGCGCGAAGAGATCCAGGTT
>JBFWJM010000313.1:0-4098 GCA_050253205.1 Desulfovibrionaceae bacterium | reverse complement strand
CGCTGCTCCAGCACTTCGTCCACCCTCGCGGCCACCTGCGCGGCCACCTGCGCGGCCACGGTGGCCGTTACCAGGGCGACCAGGTCCGAGGAAACCACAGGTGCGGGTTCCGGCGTCGGGGCGGCCGCTGGCGTCGGCATGGGTTCCGGGGCGGGTTCCGGGGCGATGTCGTTGAGCAGAGCGTCCACGTCCACGTCGAGGATGTCGTCCTCGGGTGCGGGAGGCGGGGAGCCGACGGATTCGGCCAGGTCGGCTTCGAGGTCGGCGTCCAGGTCAGCATCAAGATCGGTGCCGAAGTCATCTCCGGAAGCATCGGATTCGGCCGGGCTCTCATCCTCTTCGAGGATCAGGGCGTCTTCCTCGTCCGTTTCCGGGGCCGAGAGGTCGGAGAGGTCGAGGTCCGCCTCCTCAAGCAGGGCGTCGAGGTCCTCCCCGGCATCCACTTCGAGGGCGGGTTCCTCCTCGGAGAGCACCAGGGTCGAGCCGTCGAGGTCGGTGCTGGTGGCTGGCGTTGTCGCCGCCCCGGTTTCGGCCTTGATGTCCTCAAGGTCGTCCAAGCCGTCCAGGTCATCACCCAGGCCGCCGTCCAGTTCGCCGTCCAGGCCGTCCATGCCACCCAGATCATCCAGCTCGTCCAGGCCGTCGAGATCGCCGAGGTCGTCCAGGGCGGAGCCAAGCTCCGTGTCGTCGTCCAGGTCCGCGAACGCGTTGTCGGGCCCGGCATCGAAATCGTCATCGGCGGTTGCCTCGGCCAGCGGTTCATCACTTCCGGCGTCGGCCAGCAATTCGCCGAGGTCGCCCATGTCGTCCAGGTCGCCCAGGTCGTCGTCTGCGGCGAGGGCTGGGGCGGGCGTTTCGTCCAAGAGGTTGTCCGCCAGCTCCAGGGAAAGATCGTCGTCCGCGTTCTGGAGCCCGCCAAGTGCGTTGTCGGGTGCGACGTCAGATGCATCGGCGGGTGCGTCATCGGGCAGGTCGGCGAACAGGTCGTCCGCACCCCCGGCTTCGTCGGCGTCTGCGGTGAGGTCGGCGAGGTCGAGCTCCGAGAACTCGTCCTTCGGCCCTTCGGGTTCGTCTTCGGCCGCGTCCACGCGGTCCACCTCCGCAACCTCGTCGAGCAGGGCGTCTATGTCGTCCTCCGAGGCGGGGGGGATGTCGTCGGCGTCGTCGTCTTCGGCGGCGGTGGCGAGCAGGGCCTCCAGGGCCTCGTCGTCCTCGTCGTCAGCGGGCTCCTCCACCACTTCGTCGAGCAGCAGGGGGTCGTCGTCATCCTCGGCGAGGTCGTCGAGAATGAGCGGTTCCTCGTCGTCTTCATCAAGATCATCGAGGCCGTCATCGAGGTCGTCATCAAGGCCGACATCAAGATCCGTCAGGGGGTCCGCCAAGGAGTCCGCCAGTGGGTCTGGTTCGTCGGCCATCTCCTCCAGCAGCAGCGCGCCGTCGTCGTCCGCGTCGTCCGCGTCGTCCGCGCCTTCGGCCACGTTTTCGTCCGCGTCGAGGTCGCCGAGGATGTCCGGGAGGTCCTCCTCGGGTGCGGGTTCGTCGTCGAGGTCGCTGAAGTCCAGGGCCTCTTCCGAGGCGTCGTCCTCCGGGAGGGGGGCGGCCGCCGCGTCGGCGTGGCCGTCGGCGGCATCGTCGTCAGCGTCGTCGCCGAGTTCGTCCGCCAGGTCGTCGAGGTTCAGGGCGTTGGAAATACGGTCGTCGTCAGGCGCGTCGAGGTCTTCGGCAAACAGCTCCTCCAACTCCTGCTCGAAGGTCATGTCCACGGACGCGTCGTCCGTGCCGCCTTTCTTGGGGTCCACGAGGTCGGACAGGGTATGCAGATCGTCGTTGGAGGGGGCTGGGGTCATGGTTCCACCTTCGTTAAGGGTGGTCGTGAAAGAAAAGGGGCTGCGAGCAGCCCCTTTTCTTGAGAGACCTTAGGCCTTGCTGTGGCAATCGTTGCACTTGCTGGGGCCCTGCTTCATGGCCTTGTGGCAGCCCACGCAGGAATGCGGCGACTTGGCATGGAAAGCACTGTCGTAGCTTTCAGGCTTCTTCTTGTTTTCCTTGCTGAAGTCGGAGTGGCAGCTCGTGCACTTCATGTCCGGATTCTCGGCCATCATGTGGTGACACTGGGCACACTCGAGGTTGGCATGCTTGGCATGCGAGAACATGATCGGGGCGTACTTGGCCTTCTCACCGGGGAACTTCATCTCGACATCGGCACCGGGGGCGTCGGCCGCGATGACTACGGAAGCGGTGAAGGCCCCCAACAGGGCGGTAATCATCAACGTGATCAAAAGAGCTTTCTTCATTCTCCAATTTCCTCCTTTTCAACAAACGAAACCGTTACACTCTTCACACGCCAGCGTTACTCAATGCCAGCCTCTTCTGTCAAGCAATCTTCCCATGAATCCAGGCAAAATCACGGCTCCCGGGGGGTCAGGACCGCCCGCCGGAGACATCGTATTTCCCGTCGTAGCCCCTCGGCGTGAGGAGCCGCCCGGCGCTGACGCGGGTGGCGGAGTTGCCGATGACCATGACCGTCTGCATGTCCACACGGGCCGGATCGACGGCGTCGAGTGCGGCCAGGGTCGTGCGCTGGCTCTCGCGGTAGGCCCGGTTCACGATGCCCACGGGGGTTTGCGGGGCGCGGTGGCGACCGATGATTTCCAGGGCCCGCTCCAGGTGGTCTGCGCGGCGTCTGGAGCGCGGGTTGTACAGGGCGATGACGAAATCCGCCCCGGCGGCCGCGTCGAGCCTGCGTTCTATTGTATCCCACGGGGTCAGCAGGTCGGAGAGGGAGATGCAGGCGAAGTCGTGCATCAGCGGCGCGCCAAGCAAGGCCGCCGCCGCCGCGAAGGCCGGGATGCCGGGCACGCATTCATACTCCACCGTCCGTTCGAGCCCGCGCCGTTCCATGGCCTCCAGCACGAGCCCGGCCATGGCGTAGATGCCGGGGTCTCCCGAACACACGAGGCAGACCTCCGCTCCGGAGGCGGCCTCGTCCAGGGCGCGGTTCACGCGCTCCACCTCGCCGGTCATGCCCGTGGAGATGACGGACTTGCCCTCCAGCAGCGCAGGGTCCACGAGGTCGATGTAGCCCTTGTACCCGGCCACCACGCCTGCCCGCCGGAGGGCCTCCAGAGCCAGCGGCGCGAGCAGGGAGGCATCCCCGGGGCCGAGCCCGGCTACGACGATGCGGCCACGGCGCACGTCGCCCGCTCCGTCTTGGTCTTCTTCACCACGAGGGAACCGCCCCCCGAGGCCAGGATCGCCGCCGCTTCGCATACCGAACCGACCCCCATGTGCCTGCGCACGGTTGCGGACGGCGCTGCTCCGGCCACGCTGTCCAGTTCTTCCGCTGAAAAATACCGCACCGCGACGCCCAGGGCCGCAGCCGCTTCGCTGATGCCCGGCTCGCCACGCTTGGCCTCGATGGAAGCCAGCCCGGCCAGGGCCTCCGGGGCCAGCCCCCTGGCCTCCAGCGCTGCGCGCACCAGGGCCTCGATCTCCCCGGCGGGCGTGCCCCTGCGGCAGCCCACGCCCACGTGCAGCGCACGCGGGTAGAGGCGCAGCTCGCCTCGGCCCGGTGCCGTGGCCAGCCAGTCCACCCAGACGCCGGGGGCTTCGTGGTCCCAGTCCTCCGGGCCGTGCACGGGGAGGAAGCGTTGGTCGCCGTTCGTTCCCAGGCGTCCCTGGGGGTCATGGACCTGCACGCGCCCCCCCTCCAGCAGGGCCGCGTTCACCCGGCGCACGGCATCCAGGTTGCCCATGGCCAGCCCCGCATCCCGGGCCATGAGGTCGAGGGAGGGCAGCCCGGCGGTGTCTGTCGCCGTGGTGATGACGGCCTCCGCGCCGATGAGCGCGGCCACCTCCCGGGCCAGGGCGTTGGCCCCGCCCAGGTGGCCCGAGAGCAGGCTGACCACGAACCTTCCCTCCTGGTCGAGCACGAGCACGGCGGGGTCCGCGTCCTTGCCCTTCAGGTGCGGGGCGAGGCAGCGCACGGCGATGCCCGCGGCGGCCACGAACAGGTGGGCCCCGAACTCGGGGAGGATGCCCGCCACGAGCGCGGGGGGGGCGTCGAAGCCGGAGGCGCTGTCGCCCGCCGCGGGGCGG
>JBFWJM010000312.1:0-4105 GCA_050253205.1 Desulfovibrionaceae bacterium | reverse complement strand
ATGTTATTGGCCGAGATAGGCCTCTATGACCTTGGGGTCCGACCGGACCTCCTCGGGTTTTCCCTGGCAAAGGAGCTGGCCGTAATCCATGACCACGATGCGGTGGCACACGCCCATGACGACCTTCATGTCGTGCTCCACGAGCAGGACGTTGACCCCGCTGGCGGCGATCTTCTCGATGGTGCGCATGAGCTCGGCGGATTCCACCGGGTTCAGCCCTGCGGCGGGTTCGTCGAGCAGGATGGTCCTGGGCCGGGAGCCCAGCGCCCGGGCGATTTCCAGCCTGCGCTGATGGCCGTAGGGCATGTTCTTGGCAACCACGTCGTGGTACTTGCCGAGCCCGACGAACTCCAGCGCCTCGCGGGCGCGCTCGCGGATTTGGGCCTCCTCCCGGCGCTGGCCGGGCGTGCGCAACAGCGCCCCGGCCACCCCGCTCCTGGAGCGGCAGTGCTGCGCCACCATGACGTTCTCCAGCGCGGTCATGGCCGTGAACAGGCGGATGTTCTGGAAGGTGCGGGCGATGCCCGCCTCCAGGATCTGGTGCGGCCTCAGCCCGGCGAGCCTGGTGTCGGAATAGCTCACCGCGCCGGAGGACGGCTGGTAGACCCCGGTGATGACATTGAAGATGGTGGTCTTGCCAGCGCCGTTTGGACCGATGAGCCCGAGGATTTCCCCCGGCCTCAAATCGAAGGTCACGTCGGTCAACGCCTGCACGCCCCCAAAGTGGATGGACACGTCCTGTAACTGTAGATGCGACATAGCCTCTGTGGTATAATCTAAACCAGCGTCGTTTCCAAGCTTTTCGCGCCGAATGATCGTCAGAAGCGAACTTTAATCTTGACAAATGTGAAAAAAAGGAATTTTATTCTCAAAACATGAGGAATCAAGAATGATCGACAAAACTAACCGCAAAATTTTGAGCATCCTCCAGAAAAACGCGCGTACCACCAACGCCGAGATAGCCCGGCAGATCGGCAAGGCCCCCTCGGCCATCCTGGAACGCATCAGAAAGCTGGAAAACAACAACATCATCCTGGGATACGAGACCCGGGTCGCCCCCGTCGCCCTGGACATGGGCCTCACGGCGTTCACTTTCGTCAGCGTGGAGGAGGCCGTCGGTTCCACGGATTCCGGCGAGCTGCTCTCGCGCATTCCGGGGGTGCTGGAGGTGCACTACTGCGCGGGCCAGGACAACTACCTGGTCAAAATCCGTGTGCGGGATACGGGTATGCTCGCGGAAATGCTGGCAAAAATCGGTCAGATTCCCGCCGTGAGAGACACCAACTCCACCATCGTGCTGCGCACGGTGAAGGAATCCACCAGCCTGCCCATCGAGGAGTAGGCGCGAAGGAGAGCGAAGGCATGGACCATTCGGCGCTGAACGCGGCGATCCGGAACACCGGACGCGAGTTTTTCGAGGCCATCAAGGGCGAGGCCCCGTCCGTCTTCAACAAGGGATTCTGGACGGGCAAGGTCATGGACTGGGCCATGCAAAACGAGGAGTTCAAGGTCCAGCTCTTCCGCTTCGTGGACGTGCTGCCCTACCTCAATACGGGCCAGTCGCTCACCCGGCACATCGAGGAATACTTTGGCGAGGGCGGGGAAGAGATTCCCGCCGTGCTCAAATGGGGCGCGGGCAAGTCCGGCCTGCTGGGCGGCATCGCCACCAAGGTCATGAGCAAGGCCATCCGCGCCAACATCGAGTCCATGGCCAAGCAGTTCATCATCGGCCAGCAGGCGCGCGAGGCGGTGAAGAACCTGCGCAAGCTCCGGGGGGACGGCTTCGCCTTCACCCTCGACCTGCTGGGCGAGGCCACCGTCTCCGAGGAGGAGAGCGAGGCCTACATGAACGGCTACCTCGAAGTGCTGGGCGCCCTGGCCGACGAACAGCAGCGCTGGAGCGCCCTTGGCGGCGGCAAGGAGCTGGACTGGAACCACGCGCCCAAGGTCAACGTCTCCGTCAAGCCCTCGGCCCTGTATTCCCAGTCCAAGCCCGTGGACCAGGAGGGCACCGTGCGCGGCATCCTCGCGCGCATGCGGCCCATCTATAGAAAGGTGGTGGAGATGGGCGGCTTCCTGTGCATCGACATGGAAGCCCTCAAGTACAAGGAGGCCACGCTGGAGGTGTTCCGCCGTCTGCGCACGGAGCCCGAGTTCGCGGACTACCCCCACCTCTCCATCGTGCTCCAGGCCTACCTCAAGGACACCGAGCGCGACCTCGACGAGCTCATCGCCTGGGCCAGGGAGAACGAAAAGCCCATCGGCATCCGCCTGGTGAAGGGCGCGTACTGGGACTACGAGACCGTCATCGCCCTGCAAAACGGCTGGGAGGTGCCCGTCTGGACCAACAAGGCCCAGTCCGACATGGCCCACGAGAAGCTCTCCCGCAAGATCCTGGAAAACACGGACATCATCTACTTTCAGTGCGCCTCGCACAACGTGCGCTCCATCGCCAACGTCATGGAGACCGCCAAGGCGCTCGGCGTGGCCGAGAGCCGCTACGAGTTCCAGGTGCTCTACGGCATGGCCGAACCCGTGCGCAAGGGGCTGAAGAACGTGGCCGGGCGGGTGCGCCTCTACTGCCCCTACGGCGAGCTCATCCCCGGCATGGCCTACCTGGTGCGCCGCCTGCTGGAGAACACGGCCAACGAGTCCTTCCTGCGGCAGAGCTTCGCCGACGGCGAGGAGATCGACCGGCTCATGGAGGACCCGGAGGAGACCTATCGCCGCACCGCCGCCCCCAAGGCCGAAGCGGGCGGCGGCGACGGGCTCGACGCGCCCTTCGCCAACGACCCGTCCATCGACTTCACCATCCCCGGCAACCGCGAGGCCTTTGCCAAGGCGCTGGCCCAGGTGCGCTCGCGCCTCGGCAGGAGCTACCCGCTGTTCATCGGCGGCGCGGAGGTGGAGACGGAGAAGACCATCAACTCCCTGAACCCCGCCAACCCCACGGAGGTCATCGGCACCTTTGCCCAGGCCGGGCAGCTGGAGATCGACCACGCCATCCGCGCGGCGCGCAAGGCCTTCCCCGCCTGGCGCGAGACCCCCGCCCTGGAGCGCGCGCGCATCCTGCACCGCGCGGCGGATATCATGCGCAAGCGCCAGTTCGAGCTCTCCGCCTGGCAGATTCTTGAAGTGGGCAAGCAGTGGGACCAGGCCTACCACGACGTGGGCGAGGCCATCGACTTCCTCGAATACTACGCCCGTGAAATGATCCGCCTCTCCAGGCCACGGCGCATGGGCCGCGCCCCTGGAGAGAACAACCAGCTCTTCTACGAGCCCAAGGGCATCGCGGCGGTCATCTCGCCGTGGAACTTCCCCCTGGCCATCTCCACGGGCATGGTGGCGGCCAACATCGTCTGCGGCAATCCCGTGATCTTCAAGCCCTCCAACCTCGCGCCCATGGTGGGCTGGGGGCTGGTGGAGATATTCCGCAAGGCGGGCCTGCCGGAAGGCGTGTTCAACTACTGCCCCGGCTCCAGCCGCGACATGGGCGACTACCTCGTGGAGCACCCGGAGGTGGCGGTCATCTCCTTCACGGGCAGCGAGGAGGTGGGCCTGCGCATCCAGGAGAAGGCGGCCAAGCCCTCCCCCGGCCAGACCCACTGCAAGCGCGTGGTGGCCGAGATGGGCGGCAAGAACGCCATCGTCATCGACGACGACGCGGACCTCGACGAGGCCGTGCTGCACGTGATCTACTCGGCCTTCGCCTTCCAGGGGCAGAAGTGCTCGGCCTGCTCGCGGGTCATCGTGGTGGAGCCCATCTACGAGCGCTTCATCGAGCGTCTGACCCGCGCCTGCGAGGCGCTGAAGATCGGCCCCTCCGAGGACCCGGCCAACTACATGGGCCCCGTGGTGGACGCCTCCGCGCAACGGAAGATACTGGAGATGATCGCCGTGGCCGAGAGCGAGGGCACGGTGCTCGTCAAGCGCGCGGTGCCCGAGCAGGGCTTCTACGTGCCCCTGACCATCGTCACGGACATCACCCCCGAGCACCGCATCGCCCAGGAGGAGGTCTTCGGGCCCGTGCTGGCCGTCATGCGGGCCAAGGACTTCGACCAGGCCATCGAGTGGGCCAACTCCACGCGCTTCGCCCTCACGGGGG
>JBFWJM010000311.1:1959-4108 GCA_050253205.1 Desulfovibrionaceae bacterium | reverse complement strand
GCGTGGGCCACGGGGGCATCCTCGACCTGGAGCGCGAGGCCCAGCTCGGCGGGCCCATCCACACCAAGGGCATGATGATCATCAAGAGCTACCTGGTGCGCCTCTTCGCCCAGGACAAGCCCATCGTGCTCACGGGGTCCCTGTGCTTCGAGCAGAGCTACGCGGGCATCGAGGGCGACTCGGCCTCGGGCGCGGAGCTTGCAGCGCTGCTCTCGGCGCTCTCCGGCGTGCCCAACAGGCTGAACTACGCCTTCACCGGGGCCGTGAGCCAGACGGGCACGGTCATGGCCGTGGGCGGGGTCAGCCGCAAGATCGAGGGATTCTTCGAGGTCTGCCGCCGCAGGGGGCTCACGGGCGACCAGGGCGTGCTCATCCCGCAGGACAACGTGGCCAACCTGATGCTCAAGGACGAGGTGCGCGAGGCCGTGGCCGCCGGGCGGTTTTCCATCCATCCGGTGCGCTCCATCGAGCAGGCGCTCTCCATCCTCACGGGCCTGCCCGCCGGAAAGCGCGGCCGGGGCGGGGCTTTCCCCCTCGGGACAGTGTACCGCCGGGTGGACGAGCGGCTCGCCGAGCTGGCCCGCCAGGCGCGCAAGGGATGTGCGGATCGGCAGTGAGAATCACGCGCGGACCCATTGCGGTCCGTTTCGACGCGCGATATAAGGGACGGTGGAGGTCGAGAGGATGTCCAAGGCGTGGATACAGGCCAAGCTTCCCGAGTTCGTGCGGGACATGTTCCGCTTCTTCTGCCAGAGCTGCGAGCAGCTGGATGTGCTCTTCGAGCACTACGGCCGCACGGGGATCATGGATTTTGAAGAGCTGCGGGAGCTCATCGGCCGGGAGAGCGACAAGGGCATCCTCTGGCGACTGAAGGACACGGCGCACCACGTCTTCCGCAATGATCCGGGAGACCCGCTGGAAGGCCGCTTCCTCGACTGGGGAATGGGCTATATCTTTCACGAGTGCATCAAGCTCAAGGAGGACTCGTACCAGCAGCTCACCTACGCGCCCTGGCTCAAGGACCTGGACGGCGTGCTCGCGCGGGCCAAGCGCGACATTGCCGGGCCCCTGGCCCACGTGCCCATGCAGACCGAGGAGTCCATGCGACGGGAGATCGACCGCATCAAGATCATCCTGGACCAGTGCAAGCGCATCCTGCCGGACTATCTCGCCAGGCATCGGGACAACCAGCTCCTGGCCCGCTACATCTTCACCCAGAATCTCACCGTGCGCGAGGTCTTCGCCGAGCAGTACCCGGAGCTGATCTCCGGAGTCTACGAAGACGAGCACGAGCGGATGTTCATTCTGGCGGCCCAGAGCCTGCGCCTGGGCGGTTGGGTGGAGTCGGCCCAGGAGGCCGTGCTGGAAGCGTGCCGCATCAACCCGGAAAGCAGAATTGTCTTGCAAGAGAAGAAAATTATTGATAATTGGCTTGATAGGATCGCGTCGTAAACGGCCTGGGGCCGAAAAAAGCTTATATTCCAAGAGCTTTCGAGGAGGAAGTGATGAAGAAACTGGTGATTTTCGCAATGGCTTTGAGCCTGATGGCCGCTGCCGGCTGTGCCAAGAAGCGGACCGAGCCCGCTCCTGTGCAGCCTGTGGTCATCGCCGACCAGCAGGTGGACAAGGTGCTCACCCCCATGGAGCGCTATGAGCAGGATTACGCCAAGCTGCCCACGTCCCACACCGTGGTCAAGGGCGAGTGCCTGTGGTGGATCGCCGAGTACAAGCAGATTTACAACGATCCGTTCATGTGGCCGCTGATCTACAAGGCCAACAAGGCCCAGATCAAGGACCCGGACCTGATCTACCCCGGCCAGACCTTTGCCGTGCCCCGCAGCTACACGCTGGACGAGGTGAAGGAAGACCGCAAGATGGCCGGCGCGCCCTGGAAGGCTCTTGAGCCCGGTGCCGACGCCGTCATCCCCGCGCAGATGCGCAGCGCCCTCGGCTACAGCTTCTAAGCGAGAGTTCTTGGATTGCCCGAGCGCCCCGCCTTCTGGCGGGGCGCTTTTTTTTGCGCGAGCCGCCGAGCCGCCGAGCCGCCGAGCCGCCGAGCCGCCGAGCCGCCGAGCCGCCGAGCCGCCGAGCCGCCGAGCCGCCGAGCCGCCGAGCCGCCGAGCCGCCGAGCCGCCGAGCCGCCGAGCCG
>JBFWJM010000311.1:0-1949 GCA_050253205.1 Desulfovibrionaceae bacterium | reverse complement strand
CGAGCCGCCGAGCCGCCGAGCCGCCGAGCCGCCGAGCCGCCGAGCCGCCGAGCCGCCGAGCCGCCGAGCCGCCGAGCCGCCGAGCCGCCGAGCCGCCGAGCCGCCGAGCCGCCGAGCCGCCGAGCCGCCGAGCCGCTTCCGGGGATTGATCCGCGCCAATCTTTCCTGTAGCTTAAACAATCTCTAGATAATTTTCGGCGTCAAAACGCGCCGAAGCCCGTACGGAGGTCCCATGTCCCCATCCCTGTCCCGCACGTTGCGAGTGTGCCTGTTGCTGTCCTTGGCGGCCCTGCTTTCCCTGGGGGCGGCGGGTTGCGAGAAGCAGCGTATCTATCCCACAGCCACCCCAAACACAGGTGCCGCACAGCCGGACCCCACGGCCACGCTGCCGCCTCCTGGGGCCCACGTCCCCGAGTCCTCGCAACAAGCTCCCACGCAAACGCCCGCACCACAAGTACCCGCAACCATGGAGCAGGCAACGCAGGCCGGGCAGGCCGAAGCGGCCCCCGAGGCGCAGGCCGTGGTCCGCGCCGAAGACCTGGGCGAGAGCCTGGAGCCCGAGACCGGGCTGCTGGAGGGCCGGGCGGCCGTGTTTGATGACGAGCTCATCGGCTTCCCCATGGCCGGGGGAGGGCAGTACGACCCCGACGACCTGGTGGCCGCGCACCGCAACCTGCCCTTGGGCTCGCTGGTGGAGGTGCGCTCCGTGGCCACGGGCAGGAGCGTGCAGCTCACCGTGGCGGACCGGGGGCCGTACGAGAAGGACGTGGTGCTGAACGTCTCCCGCCGGGCGGCGGTGGAGCTGGGCATCGCGGACGGAGGCGAGGTGAAGCTGAAGCTGGTGGGTGGCCATGCCGCCGCTCCCGCCCCCACTTCAGCAGGGGCCGCGCCGACAGGGACCATCAAGGCAGGGACCGCAACGGCGCAGACTCCTCCCGCCCAGACCCCTCCGGCCGCGCAGGTGAGCGAGGCGGTCGCCGGGAAGGTCTTCTGGGTGCAGGTGGGGGCGTTTGGCGACCAAGGCAACGCCGAAGCCGCGTTCGACGTCTTGCGCCAGCGCGGCTACGCTGGGTCGCGTGTCATCGCGCCCAGCGCCGGAAGCGGCGTGAGCCGGGTGCAGGCGGGGCCCTTCGCCCTGCGGGAGGACGCTTCCCGGGCCCTGGAAACCCTGCGGGCCGACTATCCGGCCGCCTTCGTGGTTACTCCGGATTGATCTCGGCGCGGAATTTGCGCGAGAGCCGGAAGACCACGACCTTTCTCGGCGGCAGCGTGATGGTGGCGCTGGTCTGCGGGTTGCGCCCCTTGCGCGCCTTCTTGTCGTAGGCCTCGAACTTGCCGAAGCCCGAGACGAGCAGGGCGTGGTCCTTCTTGATGGCGGTCTTCATGATGTCCAGCACGGACTCCACGAGTTCCTTGATCTCCGCGCGGTTCTTGTCGGTCTTCTCGTAGATGTAATCGACGATGCCGGCCTTGGTAAGCGTCTGGCTCATTACTGCCTCCTGCCTTGAATTATGCGATCTTGTTGCGGATCTGTTCCGCCAACAGGTTCATGTCGTCCATGGATGCGTATGGCTTGCCGGGCCAGAGCTCCATGCCGTCGCCCTCGAACCTCGGAACGAGGTGGAAGTGCGCGTGCATCACGAGCTGGCCAGCGGCCGGGTAGTTGTTCATGCCGATGTTCAGGCCCTGGGCGCCCGTGGCGTCCATGACGGCCCGGCCCACGGTCTTCAGGGCCTGGAAAAGTTCCTCGGAGAGCGCGCCGGGCACGTCCCACAACTGGGCGTGGTGCGCCTTGGGGATGACCAGGGCGTGGCCGGGGCTTATGGGCTGGATGTCGAGAAAGGCGAGCACCCCGCCTGTCTCGTGGACCCTGGCGCAGGGAATCTCCCCGTTCACGATCTTGCAGAAGATGCAGTCCTCGGCCACCTGTTCGCTCCGTTGGTTGTCTT
>JBFWJM010000310.1:0-4109 GCA_050253205.1 Desulfovibrionaceae bacterium | reverse complement strand
GTGTCCTCGTCCTTGAACTCCGCAGCCAGGGAAAGGCGGCTCAATGTTTCCAGGTGGGCCTTGATGGTGGTCTGCTGGGCCATGTGCAGGTTTTGCAGGGCCATCTTGAGGGCCTTGGTCTTGGCCTCGACCATCTCCTCCAGGGTTTCCTTGTAGCGCTTGATCTCGTCGTGGTATTCCTTCATGCGCAGCAGCGAGGCCATGCGCACGCGAAGCTCCGTGGCGTCGATGGGCTTGGAGATGAAGTCGTTGGCCCCGGCCTTGACCGCACGCAGGCGGTCCTCCTTGGCGGAGAGCGCCGTGACCATGATCACGGGCACGTCCCTGCCCTCGGGCCTGGCGCGCAGCGCCTCCACCGTCTCGAAGCCGTCCATGTCCGGCATCATGATGTCCATGAGCACGAGGTCCACCGAGGGGTCCATGGCGGCGAGGCCCTCGGCGCCGTTGGTGGCGATGCGTACGTCGTACCCCAGGGATTGCAACAGCGTCCCAAGCACCTTGCGGTTGATGTCCTCGTCATCGACGACGAGTATGGTTTTGCGTTCCTCAACGAGCATGCCTGCACTCCAACGTTGCTGACTGACGGCGACTGCTGAAGACTAACGGGATGTCCTGTAAAGTCAAGAAGACCGACGTTTCGAGTGAAGCCCTTTTTCTCTCTGCCGGGGAAAAAAGCGGGCAACCGCCCGCATGGCCACGCCTTGCCAAGCCAGCAGGGAGAGCCACCCCGATGACGCTCCCGAGCACCCCAGGCCTGCCCCTGGCCCTGTGCCATCGGTAACGCATGAGAAACCCCTCGCCAGGCACTCTCCAGCAAAAACCCGCCCTTGATCGCTATCCGCGCTACAGGGGTTACCGCCATCATGGTTTCATGCTAAAGCTTGAAGAGTCGGTTTTCCGCAATCATGGTATTGCCACGAATTATTTTTCTTGATAGTAATCATTCCTAGTTAAAACCCATGGAGGATATGCCATGTTTTTCCAGCAAGTCGTCGCCGAAGGACTCGGCTGCTTTTCTTACATGATCGGCTGCCCGGGCGTGGGGGCCATGTGCGTCGTGGACCCCCGGCGCGACATCGGAATCTACCTCGACACCGCCCGTGAGAACGGGATGAAAATCACCCATGTCATCGACACGCACGTGCACGCGGACCACGTGAGCGGCGCGCACGAGCTGCGCTCCGTCACGGGCGCGGAAATCTGCATGTACGAGAGCTCGCCCGTCAGCTTTGATTGCCGCAAGCTCAAGGAGGGCGACGTGCTCACCTTCGGCGTGGCGCGGATGGAGGTCTTCCACACCCCGGGGCACACCCCCGACGCCCTCTCGCTCCTCGTGGCGGACACCTCCCGCAGCGAGAAACCGTGGATCCTGCTCACGGGCGACGTGCTCATGGTGGGCGACATCGGCCGCCCGGACCTCGTGGGCGAGGCCGTGCTCGACGAGCAGATCCAGAACCTCTGGAACACGCTCTACGAAAAGTTCGGCAAGCTCCCCGACCACATCGAGGTCTTCCCGGCCCATGGCGCGGGCTCGCTCTGCGGCCGGGGCATGAGCTCCAAGCCCTCCAGCACCCTGGGCTTCGAGCGCACGGCCAACCCCCTGCTCGGGTACGAAACGTTCAAGCCCTTCCACAAGGCCATGAGCGGCGAGTTCCCGGCCCGGCCCAAGAGCTTCACGCACATCATCAAGACCAACATGGAGGGCGCGCCCCTGCTGGCCTGCTGCCCGGCCGAGCAGGCCCTCTCCGTGGAGGCCTTCGAGCAGCTCGCGGACCAGGGCGCCGTGGTCATCGACACGCGCGACGCCTCGGCCTACGGCGGGTTCCACATCCCCGGCTCGCTGAACATCGGCTTCGAGAAGCAGCTGGCCAACTGGGTCGGCATGGTCGTGGACCCGGGCTCGGAGATTCTGCTCGTGGCCGAAACCCGCAAGGACTACGACGCCATGACCATCGAGCTGCGGCGCATCGGCTACGACACGGTGCTCGGCTACCTCAACGGTTCCATCAACGCCTGGGTCTACTCGGGCCGCCCGCTGGAGACCCTGCCGCAGATATCCGTGCACCAGCTCCAGGAGCGCATCAACTCCAGCACGCCGCCCACGGTGCTCGACGTGCGCACCCCGGCGGAGCGCCAGCAGGGCCACATCAAGGGGGCCGTGCACCTGGAGCTCACCGAGCTGCTGGACAAGGGCGCGGACCTGCCCCGGGCCGAGCCCATCGTCCTCTACTGCGGCGGGGGCTACCGCTCGAACATCGCGGCCTCCTCGCTCAAGGCGCGGGGCTTCTCGGCCACCCTCTCCATGGCGGGCGGGTTCACGGCCTGGCAGCGCGCCGGCCTGCCCATCGAACAGGCCTGACCCTCCCCATCCCCGTCCTCATGCGGCCCGGTTCGCCGGGCCGCTTTTTTCGTTTTTATTTGCTTGCCACCCTAAAGATTCCCTCCCAACGGCCGATAAGACGTTCGACAAGGGTGAAATGTATTTGGCGTCCTAACTGGGAGGCGGCATGATTTCCGGTATCAACGCATGGCAGGCCCACGTTGCCGACCCGTTCGGCACCGCTCCCGCCTCTCCCCAAAGTGCGCGGGGGGAAAGCGCGAACGCGGACCAGCAGGCGCAGGAAGCCAGCGCCGCCTCCCAGGCCAATTCCCCGATATACGACCAGCGCTCCGCCCTGGAAGACCGCACCGTGGCGGCCCGAACGGCCGCCGTGGAACTGGCGGCGCGCGGAGGCCTCGCCCCGGCAGAAAAGCTCGACCAGCACCCCGGCCAGGACGCCACACCAGCCACGCTCCCCGCCTCGGCGGCCGAGCCCGGCCTCGCCTCCAGGCCCGTGGAACAGCCGGGAGCCGCCCGCCAGGCCCGCGACCAGGCCCGCGACCAGGCCCGTGACCAGGACGACACCGCAGGGCGAGACGCGGCCACCGGGCGCGCCCTGGCGGCCTATGCCGACGCAGGGCGGGCCAGCGCCCCTTCCGCAGGCCTCTCCCGCGCTATTTGACCGAGAAGATTCAGCCCCCGCTGCGAAACGCCGTGCGCAGGCCGTAATAGACCGACTCCCGGATGTGCTTGTCGTCGTCCAGGATGGACATGGTGTTCTCCAGGCCGTCGTGCCGCAGGGAGATGCGCCCGCTGATGGCCTGGCCCCTGGCCGTGCGCAGCTCCACCTGCACGTCCATGTTCGTCACGAACCCCCGGTCCGTAAGCGCGTCCTCGAAGGCGTCGTCGCGGATTTCATAGCGCCGCCGGGCCACCACGCGAACCTCCACCGTGATCGGCCTGGTGGAGATGCCCACCACGAACGTGCGCACGTCCATGCCCTTGGCGAACTTGTCCGCACGGGAGATGTTCAGCAGCTTGCCCAGGAGCAGCTTGCGGAAACGCGGCAGCAACACATGCCGGACGTTGACTTCATCCAGAAGCCGGGCCGGAAGATGGAAACGCGCGGCGATGCGCTCCCCGAGCGGCCCGGAGACACTCCCGCCGCTTTCGGCCAGCACTTCCGCCAACTGTTCCCGCGTGATAATCCCCTGCTCAACAAGGGCATCACCTATGCGCAGCACATCACTCATCTTGTCTCGCTCCCCATTCGCGAACTTGCCATGCACGCATTCCGCACAGTTTCACTATGCACGCAACCTTGATGGCGGGCAACCGCATTTTGTTTCATGAAAGGCTGAATCCGACCGCCGCGCCCAAAAGAAGGACGACTCTTCTTGCGGAGCGGGCGGCGAGAACGTACCTTCGGAAGCGGCAGGGTCGTCCGGCCGAACGCCTCTCCGCGGAGGCCGACGGCCCGGAAGCAGGCAAAGAAAAAGGGCCTGCTGATGCAGGCCCTGGGATATCGTGGTGGGTCACCAAGGAATCGAACCTTGAACCTCCGGATTAAGAGTCTGTCAGAAAGCATAAAATACTAACAAACATACTAGAAAGTACTAGAATAGAATCTAGCTAATCTATGAAAAGCCCCTTGAAATGGGGCTTTTCTTTTGTTAGACGTCAATCATTCTAGTACATCATTTTGACGCTAGGTTTTATTAGTGGACACTTTATGGACAGTTTGGACACCACTGAAAGCCAGTAACGGCGGGGGGGAATCATGATAGGC
>JBFWJM010000309.1:0-4126 GCA_050253205.1 Desulfovibrionaceae bacterium | reverse complement strand
AGCTTTTTCCTGTTCCTTAAGGAGTGCGAATGGCGGTTCAATGGTGGCGATCATAAAATGCTACTCAACCAACTGAAAAAATGGATTAACCAGCGGCAGAAAACCTAGTTAGCTAGGACAGCCCCTAAAAAAATCGAAGAGGCAATACGGTCGGCAAATGGCGATCAGCCGCGTTCGCGCCGGGAGTCCGGTTTTTCGCAGTAGCGCATGAACTTCCTGGCCTCCTCGAAATCAGGATTCAGCTTGAGGGCCATGCGCAGGTTCTCCATGCATTTGTCCAGTTCGCCTTTTTCGTAGAGCACCCGGGCCAGGTTGAAGTAGACGTTTTCATCCGTTCCCGCAAACTCCGGGGACTTTTCATAGTATCGAATGGATTCGTCGTAATGGCCGTTCTTGCGCAGGCTGATGCCGAAGGAGTTGAACCGCTGGCGGTGATCGAGGGTGAAGGCCTCGGGGATGCAGAGCAGGGTGTTCAGCACCTGCTTGAGCTTGAGGAAGTTTTTGGTCTCGGAATAGATTTCGCCGAGCCCGTAATTGGCGCCCACGTCCAGGTCGTGGATCATGAGCGCCTTGATGAACTGGCGTTCGGCCTCGTCCATGTCGCCTCGTGCAAAGGCCTCTTCCCCGGCCTCGACCTTCCTGGCCAGGGAGGCCAGGGCCGGGACCGTATGCAGGGCGTAGTAGCTGGGTTCGGGGGTGTACTGCCGCAGGAAGTCTATCTTCGCGAGCGGGGTGCGCACCCCGGAGGGGATGTGGTGGGCGTTCAGCGGCTGGACCTCGAAGGTGTCGTCGTCCGTCTGGCGGACGTACCAGTAGGTCACGGTGTCATGCCTGGAGTGCGTATTGCCGCTGCCGATGCTGGTTTCCAGGCGCTGGGAATAGATGCCGAGAATGGTGGGGTGGGGACTCATCGGGCGCTCGTGTTGTTCGATGGCGGGGCGGAGGCTGGCAACGCACCGTATTGTTTTTCTGCTACCCTCGCAGGCCGGAGATGTCCACCGGGAAGGCTCCTCGATCGAGCACTTCGACGATGGACACGGGCTTTCCGGCGTCCTGCAATGTTTCAAGCCGCACAACCTTGGCATCGACCCGGCCGCTCTCCCGGTTCACCATAGCCACAGCGGGCAGCAGGGAGCGGGCCGTATTCATGCAGACCAGGGCCAGGGAGCCGTCAGAGAGGCGGACGAGGGTGCCCGGGGGGTAGATGCCCACGGTCTTCACGAAACGTTCCACATACCCGGGGGCGAAGTCGTCCTTGTTCTGGAAGAGATAGGCGAGCACGTCCGTCTCCGCCCGGCCCTTGTGGTACACGCGGTTGCTGGTCATGGCGTCGTAGACGTCCACGATGGAGAGCATCCTCGCAAAAATGCTGATGGATTCCGCCTTTTTCCCGTCCGGATACCCTTCGCCGTTCCATTTTTCGTGGTGTTCCAGCGCTCCGAGGAGGGTCTGCTCGGCCAGGCCCCGCACGCCGCGAAGCAGTGCATAGCCCTTGCGGGGGTGGGTGCGCATGACCGCGAGTTCTTCTTCCGTCAGCCTGCCGGGCTTGTTGAGAATGGCGTCCGGCACCAGGGCCTTGCCCAGGTCGTGCAGCAGCCCGGCCAGGCCCAGGCTGCGGACGGCCGCATCGTCGAGCCCCATGTGCCTGCCGAAAACCGAGGCGAGCACCATCACGTTGACGCAGTGCATGTACGTGTAATCGTCGTAGTTTCCCAGTTTGGTGAGGAACACGGCTGCGGATTCGTTGCGGAAGGCCGATTCTATCATGCCCTCGACCAGGGGCAGGGCCTGCTCGGGGTGGACGGCCCGGCCCAGGCGCACGTCGCGCATCATGGAACGGGAGAGGGCCACTGCCTGGGCCATGCGCTGGTCCATCTCGCGGACGTCTTCGGGAAAGGAGGCGGGGGTGCCCGAGGGCGCTGGCTCGGCCTCGGCGAGCTGCCGGGCCTTGTCCGGGTCGATGCGCGCCGTCTTCACGCCCAGGGCGCGCAGGCGGTCCAGCTGCTCCCCGGTGCGCATGATGGTCCCGACCTTGGTCCGCGGGGCATCGAACGTCCCCTCGCCCACGTCCACCACGAACATGCCGATGGCAATGTCTTCAACCGCTATCGTTTCCGTGCACATATGAACGTCACCCCAGGAGAAAAGAAACCATCCTGACCGGGAAGTCAATACATGGTGAGGTGATATGCCGCACAGGCCTGCACGGCACCTTGCCTTGGCTCGCCCGTCGGGCTATCCACGGGGCATGCCCCGCCACCGAACCGACACCGCCCTTGACCACCCCCGCCGCTGGGTGCCCGCCGCGCTGGCGGCGCTGCTGCTTGCCGCGCCCCTGGCTGCGAATGCGCAATTCACCGAATCCATTGATGAAAATTACACTGTTGCGAGCAGGCCGGAGCGCCTCTCCGGGCAGGCCGCCCTGGCCTCGGAGCGGGTGGAGGCGAGCTGCTCCGAGGCGCGCTGCGTCGTCACCGCCGCGTACACCTTCTCCAACTCCGCCGGAATCGCCACGCACCTGCGCCTGGCCGTGCCCGCGCCGCCTGCGAGCCTGGCCCGTCCGGAGCTGCGGATGGCCGGGCTGCTCCTGCCTCCTGCGGAGCGCACCGAGGAGCGCATCGAGTTCTTCGACTTCGGCGGGTACGAACAATCCCGCATCGTCGGCAGGACCATGCTGGAGTGGGATCTGGCCCTGCAACCGGGGGCTTCGGCCGAGGTGGTGCTGCGCAGCGAGGTAGAACTGCGCGCGGGGCCGCAGGGCGGCGCACGCTGCGCTGGCTACGACGCAGGGAGCGCGGCCTCTGCGGGGTGGATCGGCCCGCCGCCGCAAGGGACGATCATCATTCGTACAGAGCCGGGGCAGGGGCTGGCGGTTTATTCGCCGTCGTCTTCCGCCGTGGCTGCGGGCTCGGTTCCGGGGAGCGCTCTTGAGGTCCGGCTTTCGCAGGGCCTGTTCTCCTTTTGCGTGTCCGGGGCCGCTGCCGTTGCCGGGCCCTCTTCGCCTCCGGCAGAGTCCGACCCTCAATCCCCGGTGCCCTTCACGAGCAGCAGCGAAAAATAGTGCGGTTTTTCAGGAGCCTCTGCCAGTGGCACCACCTGTTCTCCTTCCTGGCCCACCCGAGTGACAAAGACGCTGCGCTGCTCAAGCCCCGCCTCGGCGAGCACGCGGCGGATCATGGGCAGGTTTCTGTATGCCTTGAGGATCACGAGGTTATCCGCGCAGTGCAGCGCGGTCCGGAGCTTTGCCTCATCGCAGACGCCGGACACAATCTGGAGATTCTCCCCTGATTCCACAAGGATGGTTGCCGTCCTCGCGGCGGCGGCCTGGTAGGAGGTGATGCCGGGAACCGCAACGACGGGCACGGCGGGATGGCGCTCGCCCAGGGTCCGCAGGAGGTAGCCGAAGGTGGAATAGAGCAGGGAGTCGCCCAGGGTGAGGAACGCGGCGTCCCGGCCGGATTCGAGGTACGCGGCCACGCGGTCGGCGTTATTCTCCCAGGCGGCGAGCAGCGCCGCCTCGTCGCGGGTCATGGGGAAGCCCAACCGCTCCACCTCGCAGCCCGCCGGAATGTGCGGCGCGGCGATGTCGTAGGCCGTCGAGCCCTCGTTCTTGGTGGAGGCCGCCGTGAACACCCGGCCCACGCGGGCCAGCGTCTTCACAGCCTTGAGGGTCAGCAGGTCCGGGTCGCCGGGGCCGACGCCGATGCCGTATAACGTTCCGTATTTCCGCATGTCGTTCATTCCTTATTGGTTGGAAGCGCCAAAGGCTTCCGGGTGGAGAAGGGCGGCCAATCGTTCCACGGCATCGACATTGCCGGGGCCCGGGCGGGAGAACATCCGCTCATCCACCGTGTACGAACGGTGGTTGAGCGCCGCCGGAAGGGCGGCGAAGCGGGGGCGCGCCTCCAGCGGGGCCGGATTCGGGTTCATGGGCCCAAGCTGTGTCAAATAGACCTCCGGAGCAAGGCGCAACACTTCTTCCTCGTTGATTCGCACCAGATTTCCATCGCCCTGGATACAATTGCTTCCACCGGCCTTTTCAATGATCTCCGAGACCATGGAGCCGCGCCCAGCCGCCAGGAGGTTGCCGGAGCGCACCTCGAAGAAGACGGAAGGCCGATCATGG
>JBFWJM010000308.1:0-4140 GCA_050253205.1 Desulfovibrionaceae bacterium | reverse complement strand
GGTGACCACACTCTTCGAGGAGTGGACCGTCAACGTCTCCTACTGGCACTACTGGCTCGCCCTCAACGAACAGGCCATCAAGCCCCTGCACGAGACCAAGTCGAACATCGAGATAGCCGCCGCGCTCTCCCGGAAGATGAACGAGCTGGCCCCGGGGTCGTGCACCTTCCCGCAGGAGATCGACACCAGGGAATGGATGGCCAGGGAGTTCAACCAGGGCATTCACGACCTCTTCGGCATCGAGGACTGGACCGAGCTCCGAAACGGCCCGGTGAAGGCCCGGCTCAAGTCGTCGGCCGCGTGGAGCGAAAAAACCTTCGCCACTCCCTCCGGCAGGTACGAGTTCCGCTCCGAGCTCTGCGAGCAGAACGGCCACAAGGCCCTGCCGGAGTTCAAGGCCGGGCGCGAGGGGTACGACAAGTTCCGCCTGCTCACCCCGCACACCAAGTTCGGGCTGCACTCCCAGTTCGTGAACCTCGACTGGATGCACGAATACAACCCCGAGCCCTACGTCTACATGCACCCCCAGGCCGCCGCCGAGAAGAACATCCGCGACCTGGACATGGTCCGCGTGTTCAACAGGGTCGGCGAGCAGAAGGTCCGCGTGAAGCTCACGGACAACGTGGCCCGAGACTGCCTGCTCATGTACGAGGCGTGGTTCGGCAGGGGCAACGCGTTCAACGTCCAGAACCTCGTGGACGACGAATCAGCGGACATGGGCGCGTTCAAGGCGGGCGCTCCCGGCGTGGCCATCCACGACCAGTTCGCGAACATCGAAAGGGTCTAGGAGGAAGCATCATGACGAAACGATACGCATTCCTGGTGGACGCCGAGCGGTGCATCGGCTGCTTCACCTGTGCCATGGCCTGCCGGAACTACTACCAGCAGGTGGAGGGCGTGGTCTGGCGGCAGGTCTACCCCCTGAGCGAGGAAATCTACCCCCACCGCGAGCGGGCCTTCCTCTCGCTGGCCTGCAACCACTGCGAGAACCCGGCCTGCCTCAACGCCTGCCCCGTGGAGGCCTACACCCAGCGCGAGGACGGCGTGGTGGTCCACCATCAGGAGAAGTGCATCGGCTGCGGCAACTGCATCCGCAACTGCCCCTACGGCGCACCCCGGTACAACCCCGTGGAGAAGCGCGCCGAGAAGTGCAGCCTCTGCCACGAGCGGCTCGACGCGGGGCTCCTGCCCGCCTGCGTGCAGGCCTGCCCCACGGAGGCCCTGCGCCTTGTGGACCTGGCCGCCGAGGAGCCGGAGGGCCGGGAGGGCCGGGTGCGCTTCCCGGCAGGATTCCCCCGCATGGAGAGCGTGAACCCCTCCACGCGGTTCATCCTCCCCAAAACACCGCACATGGCGAGGAGGTAGCCATGCAGTCCATAGAACTTCCCCTGGTCGTCTTCACGGTGCTCTCCCAGGCCGCCGTCGGCATGGCCCTGCTGGGCTCGCTGCGCGCCCCGGCCCGGTCTTCGGGCGAATCTTCGGGCGAATCTTCGGGCGGGTATTCGGGCGGCGCGGCGCGCAAGCAATGGCGCATGATCGCCGGGCTCATGGCCGTGGGCATGCTCGCCTCGCTGCTGCACCTGGGCCACCCCGCCGGGGCCCCCATGGCCCTCAACCACCTGGGCACGGCCTGGCTCAGCCGGGAGGCGCTCTTTGCCGGGGCCTTCGCCGGGCTGGCGGTGCTGGCCGCCGTGCTCACCAGGGACACGGCCCTGCCGGCCCTGACCTGGGCGGGTGTCCTGGCCGGGCTGGGGCTCGTCTTCTCGGCGGGCATGACCTACGCGCCGCCCGCCCTGCCCGCGCTCAACAACGCCCTGCCCACGCTCTTCTTCCTCTGCTCGGCCGTCGTGCTGGGGGCGGGGTTCGCCAGTTGGTTCGCCGGGGCGGAGCGCCAGCCCATGCTGGCCCGGGTGCTCGCCAGCGCGCTGCTGGTGGCCCTGGTGCTGACCCTGGCCGCGCCGTGCGTCTGGCTCTCGGGTGGCGAGGTCATGCGCATGACGGGCATGGCCTGGCTGGGCTCGGGGTTCTATTGGGCCCACGTGGCCGCGCTGGCCGTGGCGCTGGGCGTGCTCTGGAAGACCAGGACCATCCCCGCGTGGCTCCCGGTGCTCCTGCTCCTGGGCGAGCTGCTGGGCCGGGCCGGGTTCTTCGCGGACACGGTCCACACCGCCGCCAATCTCGGCGGGCTGTACTGAATCGGCCAGGCGGACCGTTCCAGTCCGGTTTCCTTAAGGCGGGGCTTCGGCCCCGCTTACTTTTTGGCCTGCCGGGGCTTCGGCCCCGCTCCCTTTTTGAACGAAAGGGAGCAGGCTCAGCGCGCGCCCACGGCCACCCCGAGGACCACGGGCCGACCTTCCACCAGGCGCACGCGCAGCAGGTCCGCCAGCAGGCCCGGGGCGATGCGCCCCCTGTCCTCCAGGCCGAGCATGCGAGCGGGATTGGCCGCCACCAGCCGAACGCACTCGGCAAGCGGCGCGCCCTCGGCGACATGCAGCGCAAACGGCGCGAGCAGCAGGCTGGCCGGGACATAGTCAGAGGCGAGCACCGTGAGCGCCCCGGAGCGGAAGACCTCCACGGCCTGAACATTGCCCGAATGTGAACCGCCGAGAACGATGTTCGGCGCGCCCATGACCACGTCCATGCCCGCCTGGTGCGCGGCCCGGGCCGCCTCCAGGGTGGTGGGGAATTCGCTGATGGCCACCCCCTCGGCCTCTGCCTGACGCACGTGTTCGGCGGTGGCGTCGTCGTGGGAGGCCAGGGGAATGCGAAGCTCCCTGGCCCGGGCCACGATGGCCGCACGCTGCGGCCCGGCATGACGGGCCTGTTCGGCCTTGAGCCGGGCCACCACCAGGGCGAATTCGTCATCGCTCCAGCCCTCGGAGGCGTAGTATTGCCGGAAGCGCCGTTCGTCGCGGTATTGGCGCTGGCCCGGGGTGTGGTCCATGAGCGAGACGAGCCGCACCAGCGGATGGTCGAGATACTCGCCCAGGATGCCGGGGGTCCTGGGGTCGGCCGTCTCGCAGCGCAGGTGCAGCAGATGGCGCGAACGCGGAAGGCCCAGCCGCTCGCCCCCGGCCACCCCGGCGATGCAATCGCGGAACAGGCGGCGGCGGGTGTGCTCCTCGGGAAAGGCCTCCGCGCAGATGGAGTCGAGCACGGTAGTCACCCCCGCGCCGTGGAGCATGGCATCGCTGGCCATGGCTGCGGACATGGGCGAGGGCCAGTACACGCCGTGCCGCGGGGTGAACTGGCGCTCCAGGTTGTCGGTGTGCACGTCCACGAGCCCGGGGAGCAGGTAGTCGCCCTCCAGGTCGAGCACTCCCGGGCCGCGAGGGGCAGCCCGGCCCTCGTCCACGGCGGCGATCCTCCCGTCGCGCACCAGCACCGAGCCGCGCACCAGCTCGTGGTCCAGCACAAGGCGCGCATTGACGTAGACGGCCTCCCGCGCCCTCCCTTCCCCGGCATGCATGGCCGGACGTTAATCCGCACCGGGCCCCGGGCCAAGGCCGAAAACGGATCGTCACACATCCGCCACGCGATCTTCACGCCGTGAACGGACCAATCCGTGTAGGTTGTCCATTCCGCCTCCCAAACCACACCCCAAACCACCCGGGAACCCCATGGCCGGAACCACCCTCTGGCAGCGCGTGCGTGATACCCTGGCCTCGGAAATCGCCGGGCACGTCTTCTTCCCGGGGGAACTGCTGCCCACGGAGCGCGAACTCGCCGAGCGCTTCGCCGTGCACCGCCACACCGTGCGCCGGGCCATGCAGGAACTACGAGAGATGGGCCTGGTGCGCACCGAGCAGGGGCGCGGCACAGTGGTCCTGGAACAGCCCTTCGAGTACCGCATGGGGCGGCGCACGCGCTTCAGCGAGAACATGGGCCACAATCGCCTCCAGGCGCGCAGCCACTTCCTCTACGGAGACGTGGTCTCCGCGTCCGAGCAGGTGGCCCGGCGCCTGGAGCTGGCCCCCAGGACGCGCGTCAGCTTCATCGAGACCTACGGCGAGGCGGACGGCAAGCGCGTCTTCGTCTCCTCCCAATACATCCCCCACGCGGACATGGAGCAGCTCATCGAGGTCTTCCGCAAGACCGGATCGCTGACGCGCTCCTACGCGCACTACGGCGTGCGCGACT
>JBFWJM010000307.1:0-4144 GCA_050253205.1 Desulfovibrionaceae bacterium | reverse complement strand
CTAACCTCTTGACCCTGGATTGCCGAAGAATTTTCCGCGATTCAATCCCGACGCGCATTGTCGAAAACCTTCTGCCTGTGCTACAGGTGGACCATGCCCGAAAGCGAGAATGGGACACGAGAGGAGCATGCGGTGAACACGGATCAATTCCTCAACACGAACATCCTGCTGGAATCGGGCACCAACGAGCTCGAAATCCTCGAATTCTACATCGACAGCGAACGCGATGGCCGCGATGAGCGAGCCTACTTCGGCGTCAACGTCGCCAAGGTCATGCAGGTCATCGAGAGCCCGCCGCTGGAACCGCCCGAGTCCGCCTCGCACCCCTCCTTCCTGGGTACCATCCCCCTGCGCGACCACATCCTGCCGGTGCTCGACCTCTCCGTCTGGCTGGAGATCACCCGCAAGGCCGATCCATTCGACCTCATCGTGGTCACGGAATTCAGCCAGACCATCACCGGATTCCTGGTCAGCGGAGTGACGGAGATCCACCGCGTGGGCTGGGGCGAGGTGATCCCGCCCAAGGGCTACCTGGAAAAGGCCGCAGCGGGGTCCATCGTCGGGCTCGTGGAGCGGGAGGACCGCTTCATCCAGCTCCTCGACCTGGAGTCCATCCTCTCCGACTTCACCCCCGCGCCCACAAGCTCCGAGACGGTCATGCCTACCGACCGCACCTACACCGCCCTGGTGGCGGACGACTCGGCCACCATCCGCATGATGCTGGCCAAGGGGTTGCAGAACTCCGGACTGGTGCCGATCTTCGTCAACAACGGCGAGGAGGCCCTCTCCAAAATGGAAGACCTCAAGCGCGAGGCCCGGGAAAACGGCGGCAAGATCACCGACCTCGTGGACATCGTGGTCTCGGACATCGAGATGCCGCGCATGGACGGCTTCAGCCTGACCAAGCGGCTCAAGAGCGACCCCGAGTGCCGGGTCCTGCCCGTCATCCTCTACTCCTCCATCATCACCGACGAACTGCGCCACAAGGGGGACGCCGTGGGCGCGGACGTCCAGATCAGCAAGCCCGAGATGCACCGCATCCCCGAATTCGCCCTCAAGCTCATCAAGGAACGGACCGCGTGAACCAACTCGACCCCGAAGTGCTGGCCACCTTTCAGGAGGAGGCCGCCGAACGGCTGGCCACCATGGAGGACGGCCTGCTGCTCCTGGAACGCGAGGGCGGCCAGAACCCCTCGACCATGCGCGAGATATTCCGCGACGCCCACTCCCTCAAGGCCGCAGCGAACCTCCTCGGGTTCCGGGGGGTGGAGCTCATGGCCCACCAGATGGAAAACACCTTCGACCTGATGCGCCGGGGGAGCCTGCCCGTGGACGACGGGCTCTACACCCTGCTGCTCGGCGGGGTGGACGCGCTGCGGGCGCTGGTGGGCAACCCGGGGGCCGAGCCCGGCGTGGCCGTGCAGGATACCCTGCGCGCCCTGCGCGCCCTGCTCATCCGCCACGGCTAGCCCCGCCACTCCCGCAATACCCAAACGGAAAGGGCCGACCCCGAAGGATCGGCCCCATGCCTTTGCGCGGCTGCGGAAGCCCGGGAGGCTAGTCGGCCTGCCCGGTGATGACGAAGCCCTGCGGGGCCAGGCCCGTGGAGGACGACGTCCCCGCGATGCGCGAGAGGTACGAGTCGCCCAGGGACTTGATGTGTTCGTCTATGGAATCGAAGTAGTTGTAGTGGGCCTGCTCGTCGTCGATGATCTGCTCGAAGAGCTTCACGCTGATGCTGTCGCCGTTGTCTCTACAGACGAGCAGGAACTGGTTGTAGGCGTCCAGGGCGGTGTCTTCCTCGTTGGCGTCGTAGGGGAAGATGGCCGCTATCTCCTGGCCCTTGACCACGGGCCCGGCCAACTCGGAGGTGGGCTCGCCGCCCAGTTCCTTGACGCGCTCGGCGAAAGCCTCGGCGTGGCGCATCTCGTCGATGGCGATGAGCTTCATCTTGGCGGCCAGCTCGCCGTAGTCCTTGTCGTCCAGGTTGTAGTGCTGGTTCATGTACTGGTGGATGGACTGGAGCTCCATGGCCCGGGCCTTGTTCAGGACTTCGACGACCTTGGCGCGGCGTTCCTCTTTGGTAGCCATATGCTATCTCCTTGATTTAACGAGTGATGCCGAAAAATGGCAACCCTGATGGTAGGTACGGAAACCGGGGCTGTCAATGAAAGTCGGTCGATCATCCGACACTCACAGCGCCCCCGCTCCCAGGCGGGCCCGCCAGTGCTCCTGCCGCTCCTTGAGCCATGATTCCCTTGCATACGCCGAGAGGTCGTCCTGCTCCAGGCGCTCCAGCACCTCGAAGGCGAACCCCGCCTCCCCATGCAGGCTTCAGGCGCGCTGCACGTCCGGGCGCGGGTAGCCGCCCGTGCGCAACGAGAACCAGAGGCGGTTGCGGATGGTGGCCACCTCCGGCGCGCGGCCCACCCAGACCAGCCCGGCCGCCTCGCAGCGCAGGGCGAATATTCCTGGCACGACCTTCCGCTCCTTGTACGCGGCCACCCTGGCCTTGCGCTCACTGCTTTGCATCGGACCTCCTGCTCTTCGGCGGAGGCATACGCCTTCCGGCCGCCGTTGTCCACATTTTACCCGGGTAATATTGACTTCATCTTTCCAATGGCGTTACGTTCAGAGAAAGGAGTTTCCATGAAAGCCTCTCCCACGCGATCCTTCACCCTGTTCGACGGCACCAGCATGATAGCCCGGGGCCGACTGCCGGAAACCACCCTGGCCGCAAGGCTCCGCGCGGAAGAAACGAACGGCCGCGCGGCGCTGCTGCTTTTTGACGACGCCGACGGGAGGGTCGTGGACCTGGACCTGCGGAGGAGCGCCGCCGAGGTGGAGGCCCGGGCGCTTGGGCTGGAGGCAGGCCCGGAGGCTGGAAAAAAGGAGGCTGGCGAAGAGCACACGACGGCGGATACAACGGGGAAGGCTTCTGCAAACTCGCCAACAGCCCCCGCTCTCAAGCGCGGCCCCGGTCGGCCGAGGCTCGGGGTCACGGGGCGGGAGGTCACGCTGCTGCCCCGCCAGTGGGCATGGCTGGCGGCCCGGCCCGGGGGCGCGTCCGTCACGCTTCGCAAACTGGTGGACGCGGCCATGCGCGCGGACGCGGAGCCGCACCGGCGGGCCAAACGCCAGGAGGCGGCGTACCGCTTCCTCACGGCACTGGCTGGCGACCTGCCCGATTACGAGGAGGCGCTGCGGGCGCTGTTCGCGGATTCACGCGAGGACTTCCGCGCACGCATGGCGGGCTGGCCGCCGGACGTGCGCGCCCATGCGCTGCTGCTCGGCTTCGGGGAAGAATCAGCCCCGTTCGGGCGGGACGATTAGAAAAGAATTGGCGGAGAGGGAGGGAGACTCACCCAAAACAAATGCTGAAAAGGACAATGTGCATCAAACATACTTGAATTACAGATTAATATTGGAAGGCTTGCCGACACTTTGGCCGGGCATGAACTGAAAATATGTCCCAAGACTGTCCCGGCTATGCCGACCTCCGCCGCCACTGCTATTCGGTTCCAAAACCGGAATCCGAATTGCTCCGCCACATCGGCAACGCGGCCTTGCAGGAGCGTTGTACCTGCTGGAACTGGACCGGGAGATGGAGCGGCATGACGTCCTGTACATCCGTTTCATGGATGACATTCTGATCCTGTCCCGCACCCGGTGGAAGATGAAACGGGCCGTGAAAGCGATGAACACCATTCTGGGCAGGTACGGATTGGACAAGCATCCCCGCAAGACCGACATGGGCCGGGTCGAGCGGGGATTTGATTTTCTGGGCTACCGTCTGTCGCCGGGGCATATCGCCATGGCGGACAAGACGCTGGTGAACCTTCTAGGCAGGGCCTTCCGGCTTCAGGAGCGAGGGCGGACACGAAGGGAAACGGCACCAGCCGCTTCCCGTTCGCTCGGAAGGTACGTCAGAGGATGGCTTTGGTGGTGTCGGCGTGGACTTCAGACGAAACCGGACAAAGACGGGATATTGACCAGAACCATGGCACTCCTACAAAGCCTGTGCGAACAGGCCTTGGGCGGTTCATGGGGCTGGGGTTTTGTTGCGTCTTCCCTGTCCGTTCTCGCCTAAGTCCGCGCCGCCTTCCAATGCCGCCCCCCTGACCGCTTGTGGCGGTCGGCTGCT
>JBFWJM010000306.1:0-4174 GCA_050253205.1 Desulfovibrionaceae bacterium | reverse complement strand
GGAGATCGAGGGCATCCTCTCCCTGGGCATCGATGCGCGGATGAACACCCGCTTCGGCGTGGACTTCACCCTCGAATCCCTGCGCGAGGACGGCTACGACGCCATCTTCATCGGCATCGGCGCCTGGCAGGCCTCGGGCATGTATGCCGAGGGCGAGGACCTGGCGGGCGTCATGGGCGGCATCGAATTCCTCACGGCCCACGCCCTGGGACTCAATCCCCCCACCGGGAACAAGGTCATCGTGGTGGGCGGCGGCAACACGGCCATCGACGCGGCGCGCACCTGCGTCCGCCTCGGGGCCGAGGTCACGCTCATGTATCGGCGCACCCGCGCGGAGATGCCCGCCGACCTGGAGGAAATCGAGGGCGCGGAGCACGAGGGCGTGCGGTTTCGCTTCCTTGCCGCCCCGGCCAAGGTCATCGGCGACGACAACGGCCACGCCACCCATCTGGAATTCTACGAGATGGAACTCGGGGAACCGGATGAATCCGGCCGCCGCAAGCCGGTGAAGAAGGAGGGCTCGGAGCAGCGCATGGAAGCGACGCTGATCATTCCTGCCATCGGCCAGAAGCCCGACCTCAGCTGCCTGTACGAGGACGGGGATGCGGCGACCTGCCCCCTGGAAACCACCCGCTGGCAGACCATCGTGGCCGACCCCGAGACGTTCCAGACGATCATCCCTGGCGTATTCACGGCGGGCGACGTCTACACCGGGCCCGACCTTGTGGTCTCGGCCATCGGCGACGGCAGGAAGGCCGCCCGGTCCATCCACTACTTCCTGAAGCAAGGGGAGATTCCCGTTTCCGCCACCACGCAGAAGGGGATGATACCGTATACACTGTTCAAGGAAATCAGTGATGTGGAACACAGGGAGCGGGCCGTGCTGCCGCACCTGTGCCACGGGGATGAACGCACCTGCACCTTCAACGAGGTGGAGGGCTCCCTGGGCGAGGCCTCGGCCCTGGACGAGGCGGACCGCTGCCTGCGCTGCGGGCTGCTCTGCTACGACCGGACGGCCGAACAAAAGGCCGGGGTGGGAGCGACCGTCACGAAGTAATTGCCCCCCGCAATGGAGACATGCTTTCCCGCACTCTGCACCTCCGGTGCGGGAAAGCACAGGAGCGATTGCGCTTCTCCAACGCAATCGCTCCTGGTCTCCTCTCCGGCTGCACCTCGCCCCGGGCGTTATGCGGCTCGGGCCGGGGGAGGCGGGGCCATCTTTCGGGGTGTCAACAGCTGAGGCCGCCGCTCTTGCGCGCTTCCAGATATTCGGAGCCCCACTGGTTGAGACCCTGGAAAACGGGAATGACTTTCTGGCCGATCTGCGTCAGCGAGTAGACCACCACGGGAGGCACCTCGGGATATGCTTTCCTGTTGACTATGCCATACCTTTCCAACATCCGCAGTTGCTGCGAGAGCATCTTGGGCGTGACATTGGGCATGGCCTTTTTCAACTCGCCAAAGCGTTTTTCTTCCTTGGAGAGGAGCCAGATGATATGAGGCACCCATTTCCCGGAAAAAATTTCAAAAGACACTTCCAGCTCGTACGTATAATTATTACAGCTGATCTTGTTGGTTCTGTTGTCCGGCATTATAATCCTCTCCATCCTCAACAAGGATTCCCCAAACGTGGCGTTCACTATTGTGCATCGTCACGCTTCCACCGTGCGGGCTATTGGCTAATCATACGGCCAACACGGCACCAACGACTGCATATCGATCATGTCGATGAGATATGCAGGCCTGTAACGCTTTTTATTGTATTATAATATTGCGGAGTAAGTTTGGCAAGTGCAAAAACAAACTGAACAACATTCTAATCGTTTGAAATTTTAAAATATTTTAGCAAGATGCAAGATAAACATTCGCATGCGTCCGAATTCTTGAGAACCGTGTTCAGGATGGATCTGCCTGAACATGTGAAAACCCTGTTCGACGTATCGCCCGGCACGGTAAAAAAAAGACCTCAATTGCGAACCATTCCTATTTTTCCAGGATGTTAGCACCTGAAGAAAATCCACTATTTTTGGTTCGGGAATACTGGTTTTTCACTACGAAATGCCAAAAATGCGCTTGCGAAGAGGACAAAGCAGAACGCCGCTGGAGCCGGACGGATAATGAGAAAAATGACGCAATACGCGATTACAAAAAGGGTACTAGTGAGAAAAAGGTGTCTACTTTACACTGCTGCTTTGTTTTGTTGTAATTCATTTGGATACGAATACAGTTCCACGCCAAGGTGCCGCAGGTGCGCACGGATCGTGTTTTGCCCGCATGTTCGGCCCCTCCGGCAAACCCCGTGGGCCGGGTGCAACCGTCGTCCTGCCCCGGGCCGGGGCATGGAGCCACGGCCACGCTACAGGCGCTTCGGGGCAAGCGCCCGCATGATCGGGAGGCGTTATGAAATTTGTCTGGGGCATTACCGGTGCTGGCGACCTGATGCCGGAACTCTTCGATATCATGGAAGAACTCTCCAGTAATCCGGATGTGGAGATAACCGTGGCGCTCTCCAGTGCGGCGCGGACCGTGCTGCGCTGGTACAAGCTCTCGGAACGCCTGGAGCGGCTTGCCTGCCGGGTGCATGAGGAGAAGGACGCCAACACCCCGTTCCTGGCCGGGCCGCTGCAGGCCGGGAAGTACGATTTCCTGCTCGTGGCCCCGCTGACGGCCAACAGCACCGCCAAGATCGCCCACGGCATCGCCGATACGCTCATCACCAACTGCGTTGCCCAGGCCAGCAAGGGGACGGCACCGGTCTATCTGCTCCCCGTGGACGGCAAGCCCGGCATCACCACCACCACGCTGCCCGACGGGTCTTCGTTTCAGCTGCGGGTGCGCGCGCTCGACGTGGAAAACGCCGATCGCCTGCGCGGCATCGAGGGGCTGCACGTGCTCGACGCACCGGAGGATGTGCGTGCAATCGTCGACGAATTTCTGCTGCGCGCAGGCGGAGCGCGGCCATGAAGGTGACCGTGACCGCCCAGGCCCGGCTGCATTTCGGGTTCACCAACCTCATGCCGGAGCTCGGCAACGTCTACGGCAGCGTGGGCGTGGCGCTGGACGCCCCCTCCACCCGGATCATCGCGCGGCCTGCGGAAACTCTCACCATCGAGGGCCCCCATGCGGAGCTCGTTGCCCGCTGCACCAGCGAGCTCTCGGCGCATTACGGCGCGAACTGGAAGGCCCACTTGGTGGTGGAGCGGACCATCGACCGCCACTCCGGCCTGGGCTCGGGCACGCAGACGGCCCTGGCTACGGCCGCCGCGCTGCTGCATCTGCACGGCATGCCCTGCGACATCCGCGAGGCCGCCGGGGCCATGGGCCGGGGGCTCCGCTCCGGGGTCGGCATCGCCGCCTTCCGCACCGGGGGCTTCATCCTGGACGGCGGGCACGAGCGGCTGGAGCGGCCGGAGGTCATCACCCCCTCCAGCGTCCTCGTCCGGCACGATTTCCCTGACGACTGGCGCTTCGTGCTCTACCTTCCCTCCTTCGGCCCGGGCCTCTCCGGCACCAGCGAGGCCGCCGTGTTCCGTGAACTTGGCGACACAAGCGCCAGCGCGGAGGCCATCTGCCGGATGGTCCTGCTACGGATGCTGCCCGCCCTGGTCGCCAGGAACATCACCGCGTTTGGCGCGGCCCTGACGGAAATCGACACGCACACCGGAGGCTTTTTCGCCAGGGCCCAGGGCGGCATCTACCGCAAGGCGCTGGCCGATGGCGCCGTGGAGGCGCTGCTCGGTGCCGGGGCCCACGGGGTGGGGCAGAGTTCCTGGGGGCCGTGCCTCTACGCGCTCGTGGACGACCGCAGCGAGAAGGACGTGGTGCGTGCTGCCCAGGCCCACCTGGACGAGAACGGGCTGGACGGCAAGGTGCTGGTGGCCCGCGCTAATAACCAAGGGGCGGACATCGACATCGAACCGGAATGAATCACTTTTCGTCGGGGGCGAGGGCGAGCAGCTCGTTCATGGCCTGCTCGTAGGGCGACCCCGGCGCAACCTTGGCGATGACCCGGGCGTTCTCCCGGAGCTGGTCCTCGGCGGCCTGCCCCAGAATCCGGCGGCGGGTGGACAGGACCAGGCTTTCCAGAAACAACCCCCGGGCGCGGTTGATGAGCACTGGAGACCGCCCCCCCTCGGCAAGGATTTGCGCCTTCAGCAGTATCGTCTTGCCCTGG
>JBFWJM010000305.1:0-4185 GCA_050253205.1 Desulfovibrionaceae bacterium | reverse complement strand
GACGAATTCCGCGCCCAGGCAATGTTTTGCCGGATGGCAATGAATCGATGTGGCCAATAGTTCATCCACAACGCGCGGATTTGGGAGGCGAGGGCCCTGTGTCACTTGTCAAAATACAATATAAATCATCATGATATAGTGATGACGGCCCACTGCGTCATGCGTTCCCGCCCATGACTCATCCCCGGCCCCGTCTTGCCCCTCATGGTCTCTTCAGCCAACGTCTGCCCCTGGCTGCTTGTCCCGCCTCCAGCCGGTACGGCCCCGGAAGAGAAGGGCGGTCGTCCTAACATCGCCGGAGATCGCCCGATTTTCCCGCAGCGCGCAGTGATCCCTCCGGGATGCAGCCGCGCCGGTTCGCTTTCCGGCATGCCCGGACCGATCCCGATCCAGGACAGGTCCGAAGTCGAACAGCTGGGACTCGGACCGCCGGCATCCCCGGACCGGCCTCAAGAGAAACCACCAGCCTGGCCGACAAGGACAATCTCCAACCCATCCGCGCCAAGCCGTCCGGACCGCACAGGGCTGGATGTTCTTGGCGCAGGGCGCTCCGCCTCACAAAAAAGACGAGGGGAATCCGCCCGAAGCACATGCCCAACCTTGCTCAACAGGCGTCCCGAACCTTTTCCTTGAACGTATTAGCGAGCCCCTTGGCGCGCCACAGCCCGAATTCCGGCGGCATTCCGACACCGCGGATGCCTCGCGCCTTTTGGGAGCTTCGATTCAACCTTTGCCAGAAGCGCGCATCGATGTTCCCCAAGGTTCCTTCCCAGCCAAGAACCCAATCCAAAGCGCCAGGCCAAGTCCAGCACCGCCCCTGGGTCACGGCCTCAGACTTGGGCAGAGTACCGCCGTCCGGGGGCCCCCAAACCTCAAATCCAACGCCCAAGCCCCCATCCCGACGCCTATCTGAATGTCCCATAATGTTAATTATGTAAACTTTAAGATATGACGACGGGACAAAGACCTCGAATGGGCACATTCCCCCCTGCGGTGAACAGCCTCCCTGCTTCCGGGCGAAAACCGTGGGACATGGGACATCGCCGGGGCTGGAACGCCGCCGAATGCGGCCTTGGGAGCGTCACTCCGCAGATGAAACCCGTTGGATTGCAAAGACCATCGGATCCCAGCGCCTTTTGAAAGCTTCGCTTCAAGGTCTCCCCAATGCGCACGCCAAGTTCCTCAAGGTCTCTTCGCCGAATTCCACCCATATCATATATAATGGCGCAGCGCGGCGGCCCGGCCCAGCATGCGACCGCAGGCGCGCCTCCGGCCGTTCGGCCGCCAGACGGCCCGGAATCCCCCCGGCCCGGGACGACGCCTCTCCCGTTCGGCCACGTGGCCCGGGATTGCTTGGTTTCGCCCCTGGGACGGCGCGCTTGCCGCCCGGCGGGCTTCCTGGTATGGCAGCGTCAAGCCGTGGCCGCCGGGGCCTGGTTTTCCGAAAAAAAACGACCTCCATATTTGGCTTGTCAGCATTTTTTCCGATGCAGGCAGGGTCATTCCCTCACCCGAATCCTTCATCGCCTGAAAGGGGCAATTCCGGCTCTATGAAAACGACGCACGTATTTTTGCTGGTTTTCATCTGTGCTTTCCTGGCGCTGGCCCCCAATGCCGCCCCGGCCGGAACCGCCAAGGCCCCGAAGGCCGCCGCCCCCGCGACCACGGCCGAGCCCGCGGTCGTCCCGGCTGCCGCGGAAACGCCCCCGGCCAAAACCGACGCCGACGCCACGGCCGCCGGTCAGAACACCCCGGCCCCCATGGCGGTCGACGCCAACGCCACCCAAGCCGCCGAACCGAGCGCCCCGGCCGAGGCCAACGCCACGACGGCCGAACCGCTCGTCCCGGCCCCGGCCGTCAGCGCCAACGCCACCGCGGCCAGCCAGGGCGACGCCATCCCGGTCCCGGAGTCCAAGAACCCCAACAACCAGACCTACCGGGAATGGCTGGAGCACTATTCGGCCTGGGACAAACTGGACGAGGTCTACGCCGCCCAGGCCGACGAGACGCCCGAGACCGTGCTCAAGCGCGCCCGCATCGCCATGCAGGGCGGCCAGCCCATGCTGGCCGTCAAGATCGTGGAGGACGCCCCCCCGTTCAAGGATACCCCCCTGGAAATCCAGCGGCTTTGGATCGGCGGCCAGGCCTACCGCGCCCTGGGCGACGCCTCCCGCGCCGTGCTCTGGTTCAGCCAGGCGGCCAAGCTCATGACGCCGCAGGACATGCGCAGCCAGTTCGTGGCCGAACCCGGCCTCGACGTGCTCTGGACCGATGTCTGGCGCAAGCTGTTCTGGATCTACGCCTTCAATGACGGCGTCTCCCGCGAGGGCCAGGCCCTGTTCCTGGGCGCCGCCCTGGGGCAGGCCGAGACGGTCTGGCCCAAGACGCCCTTCTGGCAGGCCGCCCGCGCCGCCTTTGAGCGCTCGGTCCCGGCGGACGCCAACGCCACCGTCCCGGCCGCCGCGACCTACTTCGTGAGCCGTCCGGACCGGCGGCTGGTGGCCGGCTACCTGGCCGGGCTGGCCCTGGACCGCCCGGACGCGCGCCAGACCCTGGCCGCCATCGCCAGCGATCCGGTCCGCACCTTCTGGCAGGCCTGCGACGCCTACATCCACGGCCGCCAGTCCCCCGTGGAGGCCATCGCCGCCCTGGACAAGGCCGACTATTTCCGCGCCGCGGATTTCCTCCGGGATTACAACAAGCTGAATCTCCTGCTGGACTTCGCCGACGACCGCCGCCTGGAGGGCTCCCAGGCCTTCACGGTGTTCAAGCGCAACGTCCTGGCCATGCCCCCGGCCGAGGCCTACGGCTACTTCCAGCAGGGGCGCGAGGCCATGTTCATGGACGCGGGCGATCCGCCCGCGCACACCGAGAGCCTGCGCTTCGCCCTGGCCATCCTGGCCGGGGACGACCGCGGCGCGCTGGAGGTCTGGACCGCCCTGGACCGCTCCATCCTGCCGCCCTCCCTGGTCCTGGCCGGGACCATCCTCTCCGGCGAGGACGCCCGGGCCGTGAGCCGGTCCGGGGCCATGGCCAACGCGGACATGCGGGACATCGTCACCGCCCTGGCCGAGGCTGGCGGAGCCGCGCCCGCCCTGCCCCACCAGTCGCCCTTCTGGACCCAGGCCACACCGGAGCGCCTGGCCGAGCTGGCCACCCGCCAATGGCCCCTGGACGACCAGCTCCTGCTGGCCCACTGGACCCGGCAGTGGTCGCGCGCGCCCTCGGCCGAGCTGGCCCGACGCGTGGCCTTCCTGTTCCCGGACTCGGACCTGGGCGTGGCCTGCACCCTGTTCCTGGCCCAGACCGCCCTGGCCGACCACCAGCTGCCCCTGGCCGGGTACTACCTGGACCTGGTGACCCCGGAGCAGTCCAACGCCACCCTGGAGAACCAGCGCATCGAGGTGCGCGCCGAGTGGCAGGTGGCCAACGAGGACATGGACGGGGCCCTGGCCTCCTATGAGCAGCTCCTGGGCCGGACCTCGGAGATCAGCGACACCACCCGCCTCAAGATGGCCTTCCTCATGCAGCGCAAGGGCCGCCTGGCCGAAGGGCGCGACCAGCTCCTGAGCCTGTGGGCCAAGCACGAGACCATGTCCACGGCCATGCAGGCGGAAATCCTGTTCTACATGGCCGAGGGCGAGCAGGCCATGGGCAACTCGGACCAGGCCCTGGACTACTTCCTGAAGCTGGCCTGGCAGTACCCGCAGGAGTCCATGTGGGCCCTGACGGCCATGTACCGCGCGGCCAGCATCTACACGGACCGGGGCCAGTACGAGCCGGCCCGCAACCTGCTGCGCACCGTGGCCAAGAACGCGGTGACGGACAAGCAGCGCGAGACGGCCCAGGCCCGGCTGGACGAGGTGGAGGCCCAGATGGCCAAACCCACGGACCTGGGCTCGGGCACGGTGCCCTATCCGTTCTAGTTCCTCGAAAATCCACGAACTCCTCCCATGGCCCGGCACGCCGCATGCGGCGTCGCCGGGCCATGTCCTTGACGCGGGGGCGTCGCCGGGTCTAGGGTCGGGCGTCCGGGTGTCCGAATGGACCCAACAGGGAATCCCGTGCAAGCCGGGAGCGGACCCGCCGCCGTAAGTTCCATGAACCCGCCCTCCTCGCGCGCCACTGGGGTGACCTGGGAAGGCCGAGGGCCGGGGGAACGAGCCGGAAGACCTGCCCGGAGCC
>JBFWJM010000304.1:0-4216 GCA_050253205.1 Desulfovibrionaceae bacterium | reverse complement strand
CTTCGGCACCGGGTACTCCTCCATGCGCTACCTGCAAAAGCTCCCGCTGGACAACCTGAAGATCGACCTCTCCTTCGTGCAGATGCTCGACGTGGCCCCGGAGAACATCGAAATCGTCAAGGCCATCATCAACCTCGCCCATACGCTGGAGCTGGAGGTGGTGGCCGAGGGCGTGGAGAAGATCGAGCACGAGGAGATCCTCGTGAACCTGGGGTGCGAATACTGCCAGGGCTATCTCTACGCCATGCCCCTGACCAGGGAGGAGGCCGAGCGCTACCTGGGCGAGTGTTTCCCGGAAGAACGGGAGCGGAACTAGCCCCCGGCCGGGGCGCACGCCATGCGCGTGCCGCACCCGGTGCTTAGAAAGGGAAGCGGGCTACCCCGCCAGGGCCCAGGCCCAGGCCAGCACGGGCAGGGCCCAGGCGGACAGCAGCAGGGCCGCGTTCAGCGCGGGCCCGGGCCGCCCGCGAAGGGCGGCGAACCACCCTCCCAGCGCCCCCAGGGGCACCCCCGCCGCAAAGCCGAAGAGATGCGCGCCAAGGTCGGTGTTGCCCTCGCCGTCCCCGGCGCCGAGCATGGCCAGGATGCCGAGCCCGGCCGCCACGGGCAGGGCCGCACGCCGCAGCAGGCCCGCCCCGCCGCCCAGGGCCGCGCTCTGCCCGGCCAGCACCCCGGCCGCCCCGAAAACCGCCGTGGAAAAGCCGATGGAATTGTGCGGCGGGCCCAGCGCCAGGGCGTTCAGCAGGTTGCCCAGCACGCCGGAGGCCATGACCAGGGCCCAGGCCGGGCCGCAGCCCAGGCTCCGGCAAGCGAGCACCAGGAACACCCCGCCCACGGCCGCGTTGCCCACCACATGCGGGCCGTCCGCGTGCAGGGTCAGGGCCGTGGCCAGCCGCCACCACTCCCCGCGCAGAATGGCCCCGGCCTCGGCGCTGCCGAGCTCCAGCCAGAGGTGCGGGTAGAGCCCCAGGCCGGGGTGCGGGGCGCGCTGCCAGACGAAGAAGAGCACCAGCACAAGCAGCGCGGCCGCTGTGGGCCAGAGGTCGCCGGGCTCCGGGGCGGGCGGCAGCAGCCCGGGGGCGGGCGCGGGGGCGTTCTCCTCGCGCCAGAGGCGCAGCTCCCCTGCCGCGCGCTCGGCCAGCCAGGGCCGCACCTCCACGCTCCAGAGGGGGCCGCCGCTTTCGGCCTCGCCCATGCCCCCGCTCATATCCCTGCCCATATTCGCTGCCGCGAGCCGCCGCAGGCGGCAGGGCACGCGCCGGGCCTGGAGCACCAGTTCCCAGTCCTGGGCCTCCCCCCTGGGCACACCTTCCGCGCCGCTCACGAGAGGGCCAAGCCCCACCCACGGCTGCCCCGCCAAAGAAGGCGAAAGCATGCGCCGCAGCAGGCCTGGGGAGCCACCGTCCGTGGCCGCCGGAGCTTCGCCGGGCGATGTCCGGCCTGCGGCGCGGCGTGCCAGCGCCAGCCTCCCGGCGCGCGTCCGGGCCTGGCCAAGGCCATTTGCCGAGGTATTTGCCGAGTTGTCCGCCGAGGAGGTTGCAAGGGTATTCTCCGGGGGATCTCCAGGCTGCGCATCATCGGGTGGGTGCGCCAGCGCTCCGGCCTCCGGGGTGCTCGGGTTCCCCGCTTTGGAACAGGCACCATCCGGCGGGAGGCGACGCATGGGTTTGCGGCTGGGGTCGTCGGCCATGGCTCCGACCCTAGCAGGCTGTTGAAAAAGTGCAATCTGCTGCGTCAGCAAAAAAACCAGGCCGCTTGTGTATGCGCAATACACTGCGCGTCCTGGATTTTTCCACTTCCTTGCAGCGCGCACTTTTGAACGGCCTGCGAAAATTGAGTTTTTCAACAATCAGCCAATCCAAAGTACGGCCAGAGGAAAGGCTCACGGCAACGGTAACGGGTTGCCGCTTGTTCTCCCACTGGACCGCCGCATTGCGGCGTGCTAGCCTTGGTGACGATCATGCGACACGCCCGCCGCGCCCCAGCCGGGCCCGCCCCGGCCCGCCCCATTGCCCCGCCAGCGCGCTTCGGCCGCGCCCTTTTTCAGGCCAGGCTTTTCATGGCCGCAGCTCTCGCGGTCTTCATGGCCGCATTCCTCATGGCCGCGCTCCCGGCCTCCGCCAACGAAGCCGCCCCCGCACAGGCCGCCCCAAGCGAATACGCCCCAAACGAAGACGCCATGCCGGGCACGAATGCGCCGGACACACCCGATGATCCCAGGCCCCACTCAGGCACTTCCCTGGAGGTCATGGTCGGGCAGATGCTCCTGGCGGGCTTCCGGGGCATGACCCTGGACGACTCCCCCGAACTCCGGCGCGACCTCACCGAGCACCACCTGGGCGGGGTCATCCTCTTCGACCGCGACGTGGCCCTGCACTCCGACCGCCGGAACATCGAAAGCCCGGAGCAACTCGCCAGGCTCACCGCGAGCCTCCGCGCCCTGGCCAGGGAGCTGGGCCTGCCCCCACCGCTCATCGCCGTGGACCAGGAGGGCGGCCGCGTGCAGCGGCTCAAAGCCTCGCGCGGCTTCCGCGAGACGCCCCCCGCCAAGGCCCTGGCCGCCCGGCCCGACGATCTGCTGGAGACCATGTCCGCCGGGCTCACCGTGGGCACCCAGCTCGCGGAGCTGGGCATCAACCTCGACTTCGCCCCCGTGCTCGACGTGGACGCGAACCCGCAGAACCCCGCCATCGGCGCGCTGGGGCGCAGCTTCTCGGCGAGCCCGCGCGTGGTGGCGGCGCACGGCGCGGCCTTCGCGGGCATGCTGCGCGAGGCCGGGGTGCTCTGCTGCGTGAAGCACTTCCCCGGGCACGGCTCCTCGGCCACGGACTCGCACCTGGGCCTGCCGGACGTGACGAACACCTGGACAGAGGCCGAGCTCCTGCCCTTCCGGCGGCTCATCGAGGAAGACGCCACGGACCTGGTCATGACCGGGCACCTCTTCAACGAACACTGGGACCCGGAGCTCCCGGCCAGCCTCTCGCCCCGGGTGGTCACGGGCATGCTGCGAGAGGACCTCGGCTTCGGCGGCGTGGTGGTCACGGACGACCTGGACATGGCCGCCGTGGCCGAGCGCCATTCCCTCAAGGAGCGCATCCGCCTGGCGGTGCTTGCAGGGAGCGACGTGCTGCTCCTGGGCAACAACCTCTCCTACGACCCGGACCTGGTGCCCAAGGCCCATGCCGCCCTGCTGGAGCTGGTCCGCGAGGGGAGCATCCCCGAGGCGCGCATTGAGCGCTCCTGGGCGCGCATCCGCGCGCTCAAGGACGGCCTGCGCTGACATCCGGCAGGACTCCCGGGGCGGTGCCCATGCGGCGCCCACGACACCATTCGGGCATCGCCCACGACGACGGATTACAAGACGCCCCGACCCGATCTCAAGGCACGGGCCGGGGGAATTCCCCAGCAAACCCGCTCCGCCCGGCCAAAATCACCGCCCCGTAAACACCGCTTCTTCCCGGCCCGGAGCGGGGAAGAACCCCGGAAATGCATACAACACGCCAACATCTTTCATCTTCATGCCTACCTGTGAACGTCCCTCGGTCGATCCTCGCCCTGCACACTACAGGCATGTTGCCTAACCCACTCAAATGACAGTTCATATGACCAGCCCGCAAGGAGCGGGGCACTCCCCCGCCGGGCCAAAGCCCCCCGGAAAGCCTCCGTAGCGTGAAAAGCACCGCCAAAAGAGATGATTTTGTCACCTTATAACACCCCGGGCTCGCAACATTTTTGACAATTCTTGGCCATCGTCACCAAATCGTCACAGACCTGAAACGATTCCCCCACGCAGGGTGTTATTCTTCCGGGTGCATCGAGCCATCAGCAGGAGGTCATCCAAATGAACCAGCTCGAAGAAACCCTGGCCGGAAATACCGACCCCGACGTGCGGGAGATTCTCGGCATCTGCGAGGAATCCCTCTCCGAATCCGCACGCTGCGTGGTCTACGGCAACCTCAGGAAGTGGATTGCCTGCCACGGCGAGGACACGGTGCGCACCAAGCGCAGCTTCTTCCTGAAGCACCTGACCGTGCTCGGCGTGGACTACCGCACCGAGGCCTGATCCCCCTGGCCGAACGGAATGCGGGAACGGCCCGCCTTCCCTCCTCTCGCTGCCCGCGCCGCCCCCTCCGCCCCGAATCGGCCGGGGCAAGCACCTGCGGCGCGGGCCCTGACTTCGAGGCCACCCTTCGACCAAGCAACCCCCAACCCCCCC
>JBFWJM010000303.1:0-4264 GCA_050253205.1 Desulfovibrionaceae bacterium | reverse complement strand
CGTGTGCTCTTCCGATCTGAGCGCAGCTCCGGGGCCACGAACTTGGCGTTGTTCAGTGCGAAGGCCTGCACCTCGCCCGCCTCCAGGAGCATGTCGATGCGCTTGCGGGAGAGCACGCGCCGGACCACGGGAAACTCCGGATACCGCTCGCCGAAGGCCGCGAGGAAGCCGATGAACATGCCGCGCATGCCGGACGGATCGGCCGGGGTCCCGTCCTGGTAGAAGGGCCGGTAGTCCTGGTCGAAGGCCATGACCAGCGGCTGGGCGGCCTGCGCCGGGGCCGCTTGCCAGGCCAGGCAAGCGAGCATGAGCAGGCAGACGGGCAGGGCCGGGCAGAGGCGGGGGGCGGTGGGGCGTCGTCTGTCCATTCGGTCCATACGGTCTATTCGGTCCATGGGGGGCGCTCTTCTGGTCCGGGGTCAGGCGTGGTTGCGCAGCTTGAGTTCCAGTGGATGCGGGGCCAGGTAGTGCTGCCGGGCGAGGTAGGGCTCGGCATACTTGCGCACGAAGTGGTTTACCAGGGTCACGGGCACGATGAGCGGCAGCTCCCCCCGGACGTAGCGGTCGATGAGTTCCAACGCCTCCTGCTTCTCGTCGGCGTCGAGCTGTTTCTTGAAGTATCCCAGGCAATGCTGGAGCACGTTGCGGTGCCTGGCGGGCGTTGCCTTGTGCTTGAGGGCCAGGAAAAGCTCCCGGGCGTATTCCCCGAGGGCGGCGTCCAGGGCCTCGCGCCCTTTGCCTATGCCGGCCACGAGCCTGCCGAGCGCCCGGTAGGCTTCCACGGAGTGGGCCATGAGCAGGAGCTTGTGCCGGGAGTGGAAGTCCACCAGCGTCCCCTTGTCCATGCCCTGGCCGTCTCCTGCCGGGGCCGTATTCCGGGCCGCTATTGGGGCCGTTTCCTGGGCCGCGCGCCAGCGGGCCATGACAAAGACCCGCTCGATGAAGTTTTCGCGCAGGCCGGGGTCGTGCAGGCGGCCGCTGTCCTCCACGGGGAGCAGGGGAAAGCGGTCCATGAACCGCGCTGCAAAGAAGCCGCGTCCGTTGCGCGCGGGCTGGCCGCCGCCCGGCGGGTACACGCGCACCCGTTCCATGCCCGAGGTGGGCGAGCCCTTCATGAACACGAAGCCGTCGAGCCGTTCGCGGGCCAGCTCGCCGAGGCGGCGCTGCGCCCAGGCGTCCATGGCCGGGGACCAGTCCCTGCCCGTGCGGTTGCCCACGAGCCGGGGGGAGGCCGGGTCGCCCACGAGGCGCACGGCCTCGCGAGGGATGCCCATGCCGCACTCCACCTCCGGGCACACGGGCACGAACTCCACAAAACGGCCCAGGGTCCCGGCCAGGAAGGGGTCGAGCTTGTGGCCGCCGTCGAAGCGGACGGTGTTGCCCAGAAGGCAGGAACTGATGCCGAGTCGGACGCGCTCAACGTTCATGCGGGCTCCGCCATGGCCCGGCGGCGGCGCTCCCCGGGATGGGGAGCTTGCCGCAAGCTGGGGTCATTTGCTTATCATATCGGCATTGCAGGGATAATTGCAAGTGAAAACGACCGGAGGTGAAACTTGCGGGATCGTCCCGATTTTAATATATTCACCCGCTTCAAGCGCACGGACATCTCCAACCTTTAGCGGAACCCCCATATGCCCAAACGCACAGACATCAGGAAGATCATGCTCATCGGCTCCGGGCCCATCGTCATCGGACAGGCCTGCGAATTCGACTACTCCGGTACCCAGGCGCTCAAGGCGCTCAAGGAAGAGGGGTACGAGGTCGTGCTGGTGAACTCCAACCCCGCAACCATCATGACCGACCCCGAGCTGGCGGACCGCACCTACGTGGAGCCCCTTGAGCCCGAGACCGTGGCCCGGATCATCGAGAAGGAGCGGCCAGACGCGCTGCTGCCGACCCTCGGCGGGCAGACGGGGCTGAACACGGCCCTGGCCGTGGCCGCCGCCGGGGTGCTCGAAAAATACGGCGTGGAGCTCATCGGTGCCACGGAATCCGTCATCGAGAAGGCCGAGAGCCGCGAGCTCTTCCGCCAGGCCATGGCGAACATCGGCCTCAAGGTGCCCGCCTCGGGCATCGCCCACACCATGGATGACGTGCGGCGCATCGGCACGGAGCTGCCGTTCCCGCTGATCATCCGCCCTGCCTTCACCATGGGCGGGGCGGGCGGCGGCGTGGCGTACAACATGGAAGACCTGGAGAAGATCGCCTCCAAGGGTCTCGCCCTGTCCATCAAGTCCGAGATCATGATCGAGCAATCCATCCTCGGGTGGAAGGAGTTCGAGCTGGAGGTCATGCGCGACAAGAAGGACAACTGCGTGATCATCTGCTCCATCGAGAACCTCGACCCCATGGGCGTGCACACGGGCGATTCCATCACCGTGGCCCCGGCGCAGACCCTCACGGACGACGAATACCAGAAGATGCGCGACGCCAGCCTGGCCATCATGCGCGAGATCGGCGTGGAGACGGGCGGCTCCAACGTGCAGTTCGCCATCAATCCCGAAAACGGCGACATGGTCGTCATCGAGATGAACCCGCGCGTCTCGCGCTCTTCCGCGCTGGCCTCCAAGGCCACGGGCTTCCCCATTGCGAAGATCGCGGCCAAGCTCGCCGTGGGCTACACGCTGGACGAAATCCCCAACGACATCACGCGCGAGACCATGGCCTCCTTCGAGCCGTCCATCGACTACTGCGTGATCAAGATTCCGCGCTTCACCTTCGAGAAGTTCCCGGGCAGCGAGGACTACCTGACCACGGCCATGAAGTCCGTGGGCGAGACCATGGCCATCGGCCGGACCTTCAAGGAGGCGCTCCAGGAGGGGCTTCGCAGCCTGGAGACGGGCCAGCCCGGCCTGGGCAAGAGCTTCGACGAATGCCCGGCGGACAGAGACGAGCTGCTCACTGTGCTGCGCAAGCCCAACTCCCAGCGCCTCTACGCCGTCAGAAGCGCGTTCCAGTGCGGCTTCAGCGAGGAGGAGGTCTTCGAGGCCACGCGCATCGACCCCTGGTTCCTGCGGCAGATCAAGGACCTGCTGGACGTGGAGGCCGAGCTCAAGGAATACGTGCGCAAGCACGGCTTCAACGCCGAGAACGAGGACCTGGCCGGGGTCATGCGCCGGGCCAAGGAGTTCGGCTATTCCGACAAGCAGCTCGCCACCATGACAGGCAAGAGCGAGGCCTCCGTCCGCACCCTGCGCAAGAGCCTGGGCGTCCTGCCCACGTACTACCTCGTGGACACCTGCGCGGCCGAGTTCGAGGCCTTCACCCCGTATTACTACTCCACCTACGAGTCCGGCTCCGAGGTGAGCCCGGCCCAGGGGCGCAAGGTGGTCATCCTCGGCGGCGGGCCCAACCGCATCGGCCAGGGCATCGAGTTCGACTACTGCTGCTGCCACTCCTCCTTCGCCCTCAAGGAGATGGGCATCCAGTCCATCATGGTCAACTCCAACCCCGAGACCGTGTCCACGGACTACGACACCTCCGACCGCCTCTACTTCGAACCCCTGACCTACGAGGACGTGCTGAACATCCTCGACTTCGAGCAGCCCGAGGGGGTGGTGGTGCAGTTCGGCGGGCAGACGCCCCTGAACCTCGCCCTGCCGCTCATGCACGCCGGGGTCAACATGCTCGGCACCTCGCCGGACGCCATCGACCGCGCCGAGGACCGCGAGCGCTTCAAGCAGCTCCTCAAGAAACTGCACCTCAAGCAGCCCGTCAACGGCACGGCCATGAGCCTGGTGCAGGCCCGGGAGATCGCCGAGAAGATCGGCTTCCCCCTTGTGCTCCGGCCGTCCTACGTGCTCGGCGGGCGCGGCATGGACATCGTCTACTCCATGGACGAGTTCGAGCGCTACTTCCGCGAGTCCGCCTTGGTGAGCCCGGAGCACCCCGTGCTCATCGACAAGTTCCTGGAGCACGCCATCGAGGTGGACTGCGATGCCCTGGCCGACGGCGAGGAGTGCTACATCGGCGCGGTCATGGAGCACATCGAGGAGGCGGGCATCCACTCGGGCGACTCGGCCTGCGTGCTCCCGCCGCATACGGTCTCCAGGGACCTGGTGGAGGAGATCGAGCGCCAGACCAGGGCCCTGGCCCAGGAGCTGGGCGTGGTCGGGCTCATGAACATCCAGTTCGCCATCAAGGACGACGAGGTCTACATCATCGAGGTGAACCCCAGGGCCTCCAGAACCGTGCCCTTCGTCTCCAAGGCCACGGGCGTGCCCTTGGCCAATCTGGCCACCCGCGTGATGCTGGGCGAGAAGCT
>JBFWJM010000302.1:0-4268 GCA_050253205.1 Desulfovibrionaceae bacterium | reverse complement strand
GAGTAGAGCGAGGCCTTCTCCACCAGGGTCAGGATGGCCTTGAGCTTGCGCTGCTCGCGCTGCGCGGGGGATTCGGTCTCCAGGTCGTGGTAGTACATGGGCCCTCCGTGGGCAAAGGTCGTCGAGGTCCTTCCCCTGCCGGGGATCAGCCGAGCCAGCGCTTGCGGCGGCGGTAGTGCTTCACGTCCCTATAGCTCTTTTTGCCGCCCGCGCCCATCCCCAGGTAGAACTCCCGCACGTCGGGGTTCTCCAGCAGGGCCTTGGCCGGGCCCTCCAGCACGATGCGCCCGTTCTCCATGATGTAGCCGTGCCCGGCAACGGAGAGCGCGGCCCGGGCGTTCTGCTCCACCAGCAGCACGGTGACGCCCTCCTCGCGGTTGATGCGCTGGACGATGGAGAAGATCTCCTCCACCAGCAGCGGCGCGAGGCCGAGGCTCGGCTCGTCGAGCAGGAGCAGCCTGGGCCGGGCCATGACCGCGCGGCCGATGGCCAGCATCTGCTGCTCCCCGCCGGACATGTACCCCGCCAGCTGGCCGCGCCGCTCCTTGAGCCGGGGAAAGTAGCCGTAGACCTTTTCCAGGTTTTCGGCGAATTCGCCTCGGGGGCGGGTGAAGGCCCCGCAGCGCAGGTTCTCCTCCACGCTGAGGTCCTCGAAGATGCGGCGGCCCTCCATGACCTGGAAGATGCCCTGGCGCACGATGCGCTCCGGGCGTTCGCCCTTGAGGGGGGTGCCGTCGTAGGTGACGGCCCCGTCCGTGACCTCGCCGTCCTCGGTTTCCAGCAGGCCGGAGATGGCCTTGAGGGTGGTGGACTTGCCCGCGCCGTTGGCCCCGAGCAGGGCGGTGACGGCCCCGCGCTCGCAGGCCAGGGAGAGGCCCTTGAGCACGAGGACCACGTCGTTGTAGACCACTTCCAGGTTTTCGACTTTGAGCAGGTGGTTCACTGCGCGGCTCCGGCGGGCCTCCCCGCGCCCCGCTGGGAGGCGGGAGAGGCCCGGTTCGATTACTCGTGGATCACTTGCCGAGCCATTCGGCGCGGCGCTCCAGGTTGACCGCCTCCACGAAGGCGAGCTTCCCGCCCCGCACCTGGTAGAGGAAGATGCCCATGTTCGGGCGGTGATCCTCGGGGGTGAAGGAGATGGCCGGGGTCAGGCCCATGGGGTCGAAGTCGGTCATCTTTTCCAGGGCGGCCTTGAGGCTCTCGCCCGTGAGCTCCCCGGCGGCGTCCGCCCGCTTGAGCCCCTCGGCCATGACGAGCATGGAGGCGAAGCCGCGCACGTAGTGGGTCATCTGGTGCTCGCCCCCGGCGAGGGTCTCGATGACCCGCATGCCGGGCACGTCCGCGCCCCAGGCCGCTGCGGCCTGGTTGGAGTAGACGCCCTCGGCCGCCTCGCCCGCCAGGCGCACGAGGTCTTCGTCGCAGCCCCAGATGTTGGTGAAGAACGCCGTCTCGAAGCTGTTGGCCTTGGCCGCCTTGCAGATGGCCGCCGTGGACTTGGTGGTCCCGCCGATCCAGGTAAAGTCGGGGGCGAGGTCCTTGAGGCGGATGATGGCCGGGTTGGCGTCGGCCTCCTTGGCCGAGAGGGAGACGTTCTCCTCGGCCACGATCTCGTAGCCCAGCTCGGCGGCGTATTCCTTGCCGGCGGGGATGGGCGTCTTGCCGTAGGGGTGGTCGGGGTAGATGAAGGCCACCCGGGGCGCGCGCTCCTCTTTCCATTGGTCCTTGAACCACTGGAGCGCGCAGCGGATCTGGGTGGAGTAGTCCGTGGCGATGAAGAAGTTGTACGGGGCCTGGGCCGGGTCCGTGAGGTCGGCGGAGTAGGAGGCCGTGAAGTTGGGGATGCGGTCCTGGGCCACCTGGCCCTTGAGGTCCTGGGAGACGGCCGTGCCAAAGCCCTGGAGGGCCACGACCTTCTCCTGGTAGACGAAGCGGTTGTAGATGTCCTGCCCGCGCTCGGCCTTGTAGCTGGTGTCTTCCAGCAGGAACTCCAGGGGCCGCCCGTTGATGCCGCCGTTGTCGTTGATGTACGCCGTGGCGGCCGAGAGGCCCTGGGCGTAGGGGTTGCCCACCTCGGAGGTGGGACCCGAGAGGTCGATCATGCCGCCGATGCGCACGGGCTCCGCAGCCGGGGTTTCGGCCGCCTGCTGGTCCGCCGACTGGTCCGCCTGTTGGGCCGCCTGCCCTGAGGGGGCCGCCTTTTCCTCGCCGCCGCCGCAGCCCGCCAGCGCGAGCGCCAGGGCCATCACGGCCGCCGTCGCGGCAACCGTCGCCATCCGTTTGATCCTTTGCATTGTTCCCTCCCTTGGGAATCGGGTTTCTCGAATCCGGCCGGGCCGGGCACCTCGGCCCGGGTCGTCCCGGCCGGTGCGCCTCTTGCCTGCCCTTCCTCCGCTAGTGGGCGAAGGGGTAGAGCTTCCAGTAGGCCCGCACCAGCCGCCAGCGGTGCACTAGGCCTTCGGGTTCGAAGATGAGGAACAGGATGACCACCAGCCCGAAGATGCCCTCCTTGAGCGCGGCGATCTGCGAGACGATGTCCGGAAACACGCCCGAGAGCTGCGCCGCGCCGATGCCGAGCACCACGGGCAGAAGCGTCATGAACACCGCGCCCATGACCGAGCCGAGCACCGAGCCCAGCCCGCCGATGATGATCATGGCCAGGTAGGCGATGGACATGTCGAAGCCGAAGTTGTCCATGGAGACCTTCATGGTCCGGTGCACGAGCATGGCCCCGGCCACGCCCGCCAGGAACGAGCTCGCCGCGAAGGCGTAGAGCTTGTAGCGGAACAGGCTGACCCCGGCGATCTCGGCGGAGAGGTGGTGGTCGCGTATGGCCACGAAGGCCCGGCCAAAGCGCGAGCGCGCCAGATTGACCACGGCCAGCAGGCAGAGCGCGGTCATGGCCAGGAAGAGGTAGTAGCGCTTCTCATGGGTGTCGAAGGTGTAGCCCAGCACGGAGGGGGGCTTAAGCAGCAGGCCGGAGGAGCCCCCGGTCACCCCCTCCCAGTGCAGGAAGAGGTAGGAGAGGATGAGCTGGGCGGCCATGGTGGAGATGGCCAGGTAGATACCCTTGAGCCGGAGTGAGGGTATGCCGAAGACCATGCCCACCACGGCGGCGCAGAGCCCGCCGAAGAGCACGGCCGCCACGAAGGGCGCGCCCGCCAGCAGCGCATTGGCCGCGCCGTAAGCCCCCACGCCCATGAACGCGGCATGCCCCAGGCTGATCTGCCCGCAAAAACCCGTGAGCAGGTTCAGCGAGGCCGCCGCGGCCACGGACACGAGCACCGTGTTGGCGATGGTCACGTGGTAGGTGCCGAGCACCTGGGGCAGGGCCAGCAGCGCCACGGCGAAGAGCGCCAGGGCCGCCCGCTGGAAGCGGCTCGGGAAGAGCCCGCGCTCCTTGCCGTAGGAGGTGAAGAACAGACCGCACTTGCCCTGCATGCTAGACCCTCTCGATTTCCTCGGTTCCGAACAGGCCGTGGGGCTTGACCATGAGGATCACCACCAGGACCACGAAGGCCGCCACCTCCTTGAACCCGCCGATGCCGAACAGGTCCATGGCCGCCCCGTCGCAGACGTTCTCGATGATGCCGATGAGGAGCCCGCCCAGGGCCGCCCCGGCCAGGGAGTCGAGCCCGCCGAGGATCACCGCCGGGAACACCGCCAGCCCCAGGTGGCCCAGGTGCGGGTCGATGCCGTTGATGTTTCCCAGGATCAGCCCGCCGATGGACGAGACCACGCAGGCGATGCACCAGCTGAGGGCGAAGATGTTGCGCACGCCGATGCCCATGGACTGCGCGGCCTGCTGGTCGTAGGCCGTGGCCCGCATGGCGATGCCCATGCGCGAATACTTGAAGAACAGCGAGAAGACGGCGAAGAGCAGGGCCGAGAGCAGCAGCGCGGCGATGTATACCGGGGCCACGGGCAGCCCGGCCACGAACACCGGCTCCGTGGGCAGCAGCGGCGGGTAGACCTGGAGGTCGTGCCCCCAGACGAGCTGGACCACGGCTTTGAGCACCGAGGAGAGCCCGATGGTGACCATGATCACGCTGATGCCCTCCTCGCCGATGAGCGGGCGCAGGGCCAGGCGTTCGATGGCCAGGCCGAGCAGCACCGAGAAGGCGAGGGTCAGCAGGAAGGCCGCCACGAAGGGAATCTGGAACTGCACGGTGAGGGCGAAGCAGATGTATGCCCCGGCCATGACCAGCTCCCCCTGGGCGAAGTTCACCACCTTGGTGGCCTTGTAGATGATCACGAACCCGAGGGCCACC
>JBFWJM010000301.1:0-4326 GCA_050253205.1 Desulfovibrionaceae bacterium | reverse complement strand
CACCGTGGGCCGCCCGCAGGTCATCTTCCACAAGGAGGACGGCAAGACCCTGGAGCCCATCGAGCATGTTTTCGTGGACTGCGACGAGGAGTTCCTCGGCATCGTCACCGAGAAGCTGTCCATGCGCAAGGGCCGCATGACCAACATGGTGAACCACGGCTCGGGCCGCGTGCGCGTGGAGTTCTCCGTGCCCTCGCGCGGGCTCATCGGCTACCGCGACGAATTCCTCACCGACACCAAGGGCACCGGCATCCTCAACTCCCTGCTCAAGGGCTACGAGGAGCACCGGGGCGAGTTTCCCACCCGGCGCTCCGGGTCCATCGTCTGCGACCGCAAGGGCAAGGCCGTGGCCTACGCGCTCTTCCACCTGGAGCCGCGCGGCGAGCTTTTCGTGCTCCCCGGCGACCCGGTCTACGACGGCATGGTCGTGGGCGAGCGCAACAAGGCCGGGGACATCGACGTGAACCCCTGCAAGGAAAAGAAGCTCACCAACATGCGCGCCTCGGGCAAGGACGAGGCCATCATCCTCACCCCGGTGAAACCCATGACCCTGGAGCACGCCCTGCACTTCATCGCCGAGGACGAGCTGGTGGAGGTGACGCCCGTGTCCATCCGCCTGCGCAAGATAGCCCTGAACGCCACGGACCGCAGGCGGGCCGAGAAGGTGAAGAAAGGACTGTAAACGGACCAGGCATTCGCGCTCGCGGCGTTGCTCGCGCCGCCTGAACCGTTTCCACGAGTCTCTTACGGAATATCGAAGGCCCGGAACGCATGTTGCGCTCCGGGCCTTGTTGGTATGATGAGGGCTGGCTCTCCGGGTGGCTGTTCGGGCGGCCTCCGGGTGGCTACTGATTCTTCGCGTTGGCGCGCGCCGTTTTGGCAGATGCCTTCGCGCCCTCGTACTCCGCCTTGGCGTGTTCGCGGATGTCCGCATTTGTCGCGCTCGTATACGTTTGCACGACAGCTGCGGCCGATCGTATTTCCGGGCGGTTTTTCATGTCTTATTGTGTGTGGGGGGGGCACGGGCGTCAGTACCCGGCCTCGCGTTGATGTCGCACCCGCAGAACCACGGCGGTCTCGCCGTCGAAGTGGTACAGGATGACGTACCCGCTGCTTCCGAAGTCCACGAGCCATTCCCTGAATTCCGGGTCCATGCCCTCCATGGGCCGCCCGGCTTGGGGCTGCCTGTCGAGGATGTTCGCCTCCCGGCGGATGGCCCTGGCCGCCTGCCCGGCGGCCTGCGCGTCCTTGGCTTCCAGGAAGAGGTACAGTCGGTGGATGTCCGCGAGGGATGCGGGTGACCAGATCAGTCGCGGCATCGGGGCGGCTGGGCTGCTTGCCCGCGCTCAAGCTCGGCAAGCCATGCGTCCACCTCTTCATGGGGTGCGTGGAGCCCTGTCCTGCGGTATTCCGCCCAGGCCTCGGCGGCGTCGTGGCGCAGGGCTTCGCGCCGTTCCTCGCGTTCCAGGTATTGGCGGATCGCCTCGCGCATGAGCCAGTGCGGGCTGCGCTGCTTGGCTTCGGCGAGCTTTTTCATCCGCGCCTTGGTCTCCGGTTCGAGCTTGATAGATACGGGGGTGGGGTGCATGGGGCCTCCTTCGGCCATGGTAGTGCAAGGTACTACCCGATGCAAGCTCCAAGCGGCAGCGCCCGCATGCGGGCCCTGCCTGTCGCGGTCCGGGGGCTGTATTTCGTCGCATGGAACGGGAGGATCAGCCGCCCGCGCTCTCGCTCATGAGCTTCTCGATCTCCAGGGGGGTACCCTTGGCCTCGTCGCGCACCAGCGTGAGCGCGCCCTTGGGGCACTTGGAAACGCAGACCCCGCAGCCCATGCACCGCTTGGGCCGCACCACGAGCCGCTTGTTCACCACGCGCATGGCGCCAAACTGGCACGACTCCATGCACAGCCCGCAGCCCACGCAGAGCTCCGCGTCCACCTCTGCCCGGTAGCCCGAGGAGCAGAGCATGGGAATGCCCGCGCGCTGGGCCTGCATGGCCCCGCAGCAGCAGGAGCAGCAGTTGCAGATGGCGTAGAACCGCCCGTGCATGGCGTCCTTGAAGAACGCGTGGTGCACGTTGCCGCGCGCGTCCGTGGCCTCCAGCACCTCGATGGCCTCCTCGGGGGTGATGGCCCTGGCCTTGCCCGGGTGGTGGTCGAGGATGAAGGAGACGAGCGGGTCGCCGATGATGATGCAGACGTCCACGGGCTCGCAGCGCTCGCCCTCCGGCCGCGACATGCGGCACGGGCAGTCCAGCAGGGCGATGCGCCGGGGATTTTCCAGCACGATGTCCCGCGCCACCTTGTAGGGGATGATCTTCTCCAGGTTGCGGATTTCCACCGGGCGGTTGATGGTCACGAGCTTCTTGGCCTGCTCCAGGGGCACGACCTTGCCGTGGTACGAATCCGCGAACGAGATGCCCTTGTGGTCCTTTGGCGGGCGGAACGGCGCGTGGCGGTTCACCAGCAGGCCCAGCGGCAGGAGCACGAACATGGCCCAGCGGCTACGGCCCGAGGCAGCGGCGATGTAGTGGTAGCACCAGCGGGCGTAGATGTACCCGTGGATCTTCTGGAACAGGCCGAGCCCTTCCCTGTCGCCTTCCTCGAAGAAGGCGCGCGTGGAGGGGCGCATGAATTTGCGGAGGATGCCCATGGCCCGAGCCTAACAAAGACCGCCCCGGATGAAAACGGGCAACATCGGGCCTGCGCCGGGAAAATCAGTCGCTCGTCAACTTCCGGAAAGCAGGTAGAAAAACCACGGGATGCCCGAGCCCGCGAGGATCAGGCACATGGGCGCAATCTTGCGCCAGGAGGTGCCCAGGTCCGTGCCGAAGTACTGGCAGGTGAGCATGAAGCAGATGTGGATGGGCGAGATCATCACCCCCGAGAACCCCGCGAAGCTCCCGAGCACGATGTACGCCTCCAACTGGTGGCCCAGGCCGAGCTGCGAGAGCACGCCGATGAGCAGCGGGAACGACGCGCCCACGTAGGCGATGGAGATGCCGGAAACCAGCCCCACCACGAACGGCAGCAGCAGCGCCGAGGCCATGAGCGCCCCCGCACCGGACATGTCCGCCATCTGCTGCACGGCTCCCGCCTCCTTGAGGGTCTGCTGGTAGATGAATATGGCCGCGATGAGCAGGATCATGGACCAGAGCTTGCGCCCGGCGAGCACCTGGAGGGCGATGCGCCAGCCGCCCTTGTTTTGCAACGCGGCGGCCACGGCCGAGGCGAAGAGCGCCACGCTCATGCCCAGCTCGAAGGGCAGCTCCGGCCAGGCCACGAGGAGCAGCGCCTCCAGCCCCACGGCCCCGCCGATGCCGATGAGAAACGGCAGCCCGAGCCAGAAGGGATTGCCGCCCGCGCTTTTCTTGGCGTCTTGCGCGTTCCCGGCGGCCATGGGCAGCTCCTCGCCCAGGGGCAGCACCCCGGGCCGCAGCAGGAACACCCAGCCCAGCAGCAGGGTCATGCACACCCCGGGCAGCAGCAGGAGCATGAGCCTGCCGATGGGAATGCCCGAGAGCGACGAGGCCAGGATGATGCCCGGATACAGCGGCCAGGACATCTCCCACACGTGGCGGAACCAATAGTTGATGCTCGTGAGCTGGAGCGGCAGGATGTCCATGCCCTCTGCGGCGGACTTCACCAGCGGCGCGGAGAACACCGCCCCGCCCGGCATGGGCAGCAGGCCGATGAGCGCCGGGAAGAGCACGAGCCGCAGGCGCGGGCTCCGGATGCGCCCGGCCAGGGATTCGAGCAGCCGCTGGGTCTGCCCGGTGCTCTCCATGATCCGGCTCATGACCGTGATGAGCCCGAGGATCACCGCGAGGTACTGGGCCTTGTCGAGCAGCAGGGCGTGCCCGGCGGCTGCGGCGAACCCGCCCACGGGCATGGCGAAGAGCAGCGCCAGCACCACGCTCCCCAGAAGGATGGAGAGCCCGATGCCGAGCTTCATGCGGATGCCCGCGAGCATGCAGGCGAAACTGGCCAATACCTTGATGAGCGGCAGGAAGTGCAGCAATTGATTCATGGGGCGGCTCCGGTGGCTGGGAGGAAGGACTGTATGCCGAAGCGGCACGGAAGGGAAGCCCGGATTGCCCCGGCCGCGCGCCCGGGGAGGGCGTCCTTCTGGGCGGCTCAGGGGCGGCTCAGGGGCGGCCCTGGGGCGGCACGGGCGTGAGCTCGGTGCGGCCTTGGCAGCGGGGCCGCTCTTGGCTATGGTCCCGCCCGGAGGACGCATGAGCAATACGAACATCCTGCGCGAACATCTCTTCACCGTGATCATGGACCGGGTTTCCACCGAGTCCGGCCGCCGCAACGAGGCGCTC
>JBFWJM010000300.1:0-4351 GCA_050253205.1 Desulfovibrionaceae bacterium | reverse complement strand
TGCTCTTCCGATCTTGATGGTCGCACCGTGGAGCTTGGCACCCAGCATGCAGCGTATCGCCATGCTGCTTACACCTCCAGCAGGAGATTGTCTATCAGCCGGGCGTTGCGCATCTTCACGGCGACGGCGAGCAGGGTGGGGCCCATGATGCGGTCCACCCGCTCCATGCTCTCCGGGTCCACCAGTTCCAGGTAGTCCGCCTCGGCGTCGGGCAGCTTGGCGGCGATGTGCGTGGCCAGCGCCCCGAGCAGGGCGCGGGCGTCGCGCTCGCCCCCAAGGGCCATCTCCCGCACCATGCGCAGCCCGGCGTATATCTGCGGGGCGCGCTGGCGTTCGTCCTGGTCGAGGTTCACGTTGCGCGAGCTGAGCGCCAGGCCGTCCGCCTCGCGCACGATGGGCATGCCCGCGATCTCCACGTCGAAGTCGAGGTCGCGGACCATGCGCCGGAGGATGGCGAGCTGCTGCCAGTCCTTCTGGCCGAAGACGGCCACGTGCGGCCGGGCCAGGTGCAGGAGCTTGGCCACCACCGTGCACACGCCCCGGAAGTGCCCTGGGCGCGAGGCCCCGCAGAGCGTCCGGCCCAGGTCGGGCACGTCGATCCAGGCGGCGTGGTCCGGGTGGTACATGGCCCCCGGCTGCGGCGCGAAAATGAGGTCCACCCCGTGCTGCTCCGCCAGCTCGCAGTCCCGCTCCAGGGAGCGGGGGTAGCGGTCCAGGTCTTCCCCGGGGCCGAACTGCACGGGATTGACGAAGATGGAGGCCACGCTGATGTCCGCCCTGCGGGCGGCCTCGTCCATGAGCGAAAGGTGCCCCTCGTGCAGGTAGCCCATGGTGGGCACCAGGGCGAGGCGCAGGCCCGACTCGCGCCACTGGCGGCACGACTCTCGAAACTCGGCTGGGTCTTGGATGCGTTCCATGGATATCTCCGGAGAGACTAGGGGCTACCCCTTTTCGCCATGGTTGTAAAGGCGGGTCTTGTGCTCCCCGGCGGCCCGGGGTAAACTCAAGGATGCGCACCAGAAAACCCTTTGCAGACGCCCCCCTCCAGCTCGACAGGAAGGACCTCATCGACTTCGAGCCCGCGCTCAAGGACGCCTTCCGCGAGTTCCTCTTCTTCGTCTCCTACTCGCTCTCGCTGCTGCCCGAGGCCCCCGAGGGCGCGCCTCCGGCCGGGGAGCTCAAGGCCCGCTACGACGCCGAGCAGGGCGAGCTGCTCCTGCCCCTCGTGTTCCGGGGGCAGGCCCTGGGCCTGTTCGTGGCCCGGGGGGTGAAGCTCCAGGCCCCCAAGACCGCGCCGGAATACCTGCTGCGCCTGGCCTCGGGCGTGCTGGAGCGCCTGGCCCTGTACAAGCGCTCCATCTCCGACCCGCTCACCGGCCTGGCCAACCGCGAACATTTCGTGGACACCCTGGCCAGGGAGATCGAGCTCATCCAGAGCTGCCTGCTGCCCGGGGGCGAGGCCGACGTGCCCGCCGTGCCCGGCTCCCTGGGGCTGGTGGTGCTGGATCTCGACCGCCTGCAACGCATCAACGAGCAGTACGGCTACGAGTTCGGCGACGCCATCGCCCGGGAGGTGGCCGGAGTCATCCGCAAGACCTGCCCCAGGCACATGACGGCCGCGCGCATCGCGCCGGACTCCTACGCCGTGCTCCTGCCGGACGCCGGGCCCTCCATGTGCTTCCAGGTGGCCGAGGAACTGCGCAACCGCATCGGCAGGCTCGGCTTCGAGGACGACATCGCCGGGACCGTCGTGCGCGTCACGGCCAGCCTGGGCTATGCCTGCTACCCCGCGAACCTCCACGGCCGCCAGTTCCGCCGCGCTCCGCGCGAGCAGGCGCGCATGCTCCTGCGCAAGGCCTCCAAGGCCGTGGTCACGGCCAAGGTCCACGGCCGCGACCGCGTCTTCGCCTATGCCGACATCCTCCAGAAGGGCGGCACCGTGGTCCAGACCCTGCCCATGAATAGGCTCGCCGTGAGCCTGGGCTCCGCCGTGGGCGCGGAGGTGGGCCAGCGCTTCCTGGTGCGCGCCGCGCGCGGCGCGGGCGAGGTGGGCGCGCAGCTCACCGAGAACGAGCGCATCAGCGGCCACTATCCTACCCTATATAAGGGCGAGGTGGTGCTGGTGGAGGTCCAGCCGGACATCGCCTTCGCCGAGGTGCTCCACCTGGGCGACCCCTCCTGGCCCGTGGCGGGCGGGGACGGCCTGGAGCGCATCACCGAGAACGAGGCGCTCTTCGAGGCCGACTCCTGCGCCGCACCGGGGGAAAAGGACATGATCACAGGGCTCTTCGCCTACCGCGACTTCCTCTCCCGCCTCGCCCGGGTGCGCAGCGAGCCCGAGCGCTTCTGCCTCGCGGTGCTCAAGGTCATGGACCCGCCCCGCGAACGGCGCGGCAACTTCCAGAAATACATGGACGCCCAGGCCCGGCGCCTGGCCGGGATGGTGGAAAGCCGCGCCGGGGAGGGGGCCTTCGGGGGCAACTTCGGCCTCGGCGGGCTCATCTACTACCTGCCCGGCAGGACAGGGGAGGACGCCCGGGCCCTGCTCGGCGGCATCGTGGAGGAGGCGAACGCCCGCCTGGCCATCGAGGCCGCGGCGGCCATCGCCCCCTGGCCCTGCCTGACCTTCACCCGGGACGACCAGCTCGACAACGTGCGCAAGGCCCTGGACCACGCCGTGCTCCTGGAGCATCCGCGCGTGGCAGTGTTCGACTCCGTGTCCCTGAACGTCTCGGCGGACAGGCTGTTCATGGGCGGCGACCTCTACACCGCCGTGGAGGAGTTCAAGCTCTCGCTCCTGGCGGACGAAACCAACGCCCTGGCGCGCAACTCGCTCGGCATCTGCTACGCGCAGCTCGGCCGCCTGGAGCAGGCGCGCCAGCAGTTCGAGCAGGTCATCCTCCACGCGCCCGAAGACCTCATGGCCCACTTCAACCTCGGCTGGACCAGCCAGCTCCTGGGCGACCTCGCCCAGGCGCGCACCGCCTACGAGCACTGCCTGAAGCTCGACCCCGTGCACGTGTTCTCCCTGGTGCGGCTGGCCGGGCTGGCCGAGAAGGCGGGCGACGCCCCCCGGGCGGAAAAGCTCTTCACCGAGGCCGCGCAGCTGCCCGGGGGCGAGCCCCTGGCCATGCGCCACCTGGCCCGGCTGGCCATCGCCCGGGAGGACTTCGACGAGGCCCGCGAGTGCCTGCACCTGGCCCTGGGCGCGAATCACAACGACGCCTACGCCCTGCATCTGCTGGCCAAGCTCTACCTCGATCAGGGCGAGGACGCGCAGATTGCCGAGGTGCTCGCCCGGCAGGCGGCCGCCCTGGCCCCCGGGCGGGACGACTACTGGGATCTGCTGGTCCGTGCCCTGGAGGAGCAGGACAAGTTCGACGAGGCCGAGAAGGCCGCGGGCAGGAAGATGGCCGGATAACGCCTCGCTCTGCGAGGTCGATTCCGTCCCGGATTCGCCCCGGATTCGCCCCGGATTTGCCCTGGGAAGTGCCTGCGAATTCGCCCTGGAATCTGCCCGAGTATCAGCCTGGGTAGCCGTCCAAGAATCCGCCCGGGTATCAGCCCGGGTATCAGCCCGAGTATCCGCCCGAGTATCCGTCCGTGTAGACGTCCGCAAGGGCGGCCCGCCTCCCGTGCTTTCCGCGCTCCCGCCCGGTCGTAGCGAAACCCTGTCAATAGTCCATTCCCGTCCTTTTACGCCCCTTTCGCCTTCCATTCTCATCCTGCGCCGAAAACCGGGGCTATGCTCCCGGGAAACGCTTTTTGCAATCAAGTAGGCTCATTTCGCGTTGTTGCCGACGAGTACGGACGAGTGGTAAAGGAAGTGCTGTACGACAGCTTCGGGCGCATCCTGGAGGACACGAACCCGGGCATGCGGGTCCTGCTGGGCTTCGGCGGTGGCCTGCACGACCGGGATTTGGGCCCATACGGCTTGGTCCGGCTTGGCTGGAGGGACTACGACCCCGAGACCGGGCGCTTCACGGCCAAGGACCCCATCGGCTATGCTGGCGGAGACCCGGACCTGTATGGCTACTGCCTCGATGATCCGGTGAACCTGAAGGACCCCGAGGGGCTGAAAACCGCCAGCATATCTCCTGGGCTCCTCCTGCCATCTCCTGACGCGCACCCAGTTTTTCATCCAGGAACGCCAGAAAATGATGCGTTTGTTGGTTCAGCAATAGGGATTCTGGAAGGTGCTTGGAATGGCGTGGAAAAAGCCTGGGGGCAACTGGGAGATTGGTCGCAGGAAACCTGGGAGGAAATCAAGCCGAAGCCTGTGGAGAAATTTGAATCATATTAGTCGGTTGACTACAATCCGTCACATCACAACTCCGACCACGAAACCACG
>JBFWJM010000299.1:0-4396 GCA_050253205.1 Desulfovibrionaceae bacterium | reverse complement strand
ATCCGCTCCCTGGCAGCCCTGGGCAAGGCGGCCGCCTTGGAGGAACAACGCGCCTGGCTGGCCGGGCGCAAGAACGTGCCCTGGGAGACGCGCCAAAAGGCCGCCCTGGCCTTCTTCGACGCCTTTTACGCGGACGGGCATCCGGTTCAGGCCCTGCAGGCCTTGGCCGACGCCTACCGCCTCGCCCCGGACGGCCCCTCCCGGGCGGCGCTGGAGAAGGATTTCCTGGTCCGCCTGGGGGCGCTCGGGGACAAGGATCTGAAGCGTCTGGCCGAGGCCGCGCCGTCCGAGGCCCGTTCGGCCTTTCCCTATGCCCTGACGGATTTCGAGAGGGCCCGCCGGGAAGCCAAGGGCAAGGACGACTGGGCCGAGAGCTGGCGGACCATGCGCGCGGTGTTGGCAGCCTCGCAGCTGGAGTCCAAGGACGTTCTCGCCCGCGATCTGCGTGAGCTGGAGAAGAAGCGGGGCGTGCCGCGCACCGGCGTGGCCCTGGCCCTGCCCCTGTCCGGCCGTTTCGCGGACGTGGGGCAGAAGATCGCCCGGGGCGCGTCCCTGGCCCAGTGGGCTCTGGCCAACGCGGGCCAGGAAACCGAGGTCCGGGTGATCAATACCGAGGTTCCGGGCTGGCCAGCCCGGCTGAACGAGCTGCCGCCGCATTTCTCCCTGGTGGGCGGCCCGTTGCGCTTGGAGGCGGTCAAGGAGATGGAGCCCGCCGGGCTCTTGGCCAAGCGCGCCTTCTTCACCTTCCTGCCGAGCCTGGGCGACGTCCGCGAGGGCGCGCAGGCCTGGCGCTTCTTCCCCAGCGCCCGCGACCAGGCCCGGGCCGCGGCCAAGCTCGCCGTGGACGACCTGGGCATCCGCAACGTGGCCGTGCTGGCCCCGGAAGAGAAATTCGGCCGCCATATGCGCGATCTCTTCGCCGAGGAGGTCGCGGCCCGGGGCGGGCACGTCTCGGTGACGGAAACCTACCCGCCGGGCGATCACCCGGAGTGGGGCAAGAGCGTGGCCCGGCTGCTGCATGTTCCGTTCAAGTCCGGCGGGACCGCGCCCAAGGCCGATTTCGGGGCAGTGTTCCTGCCCGATGGCTGGGCCCAGGCCCAAGTGCTCATCCCCAACTTCTTCTTTCATGAGTCCGGCTATCTCGTCTTCCTGGGACCGGAGATGTGGAGCCGTGCCCTGGACGAGTCCCGCGACCTGGAGGAGCAGTATTACCGGCTCACGGCCTGCTCCGGGGCCTGGGACCAGGAGAGTCCGGCGGCCCGGGCGCTTCAGTCCGCCCTGGACGAGCAGGGCTTGGGCGCGGCCGACTTCTGGGTGGCCCTGGGCTACGACTTCGTGCGTTTCGCGGCCCGCATGGGCGGCCTGGATTCGATCTCCCCGGCCGAGGTCAACGGCCGCTTGGCCCGCATGGAAGGCTTCGACTTCAGCCTCGCGCCCATGAGCTGGACCCCCGACGGCGCGGCCAGCGAGGCCCTGCACCTCTTCCAGCCCGCCAAGGACGGCAAGGTGGCGGCCGACCCCGCCCGCATGCGCGAGAGCATCGCCAAGGCCCTGTCCCGGCGCGAACTGTTCATCAAGGCCGCCAACACCCAGCGGCAGGGCAAGGCGTCGGCCCCGGCGGCCGTCCCCGCCGCGCCCCAGCTGACGACGCCCGGGGAATTGGACCGCGACTGAGTCGCATCAAGGAGAAGTGATGAAGATCAGCCGAGAGGAAGTGTTTCGCGTGGCCCGTCTGGCCAGGCTGGAGCTGAGCGAGGACAAGGTGGAGCTGTTCGCCGGACAGGTGGGCGACATCCTGGACTACATCGACCAGCTCAACCGTCTGGACACCGAAGGCGTGGAGCCCATGTACGGCCCGGGTTCGAAGACGACGCTCCTGCGTCCCGACGAGGTTCGCCGGGAGTGCGGTCGGGAGCAGGTGTTGGCCAACGCGCCGGAAACCGACGGGGCCTTCTTCATCGTACCGCGCATTGTCTCCGCTGGACATTGATCCTGTTGCATGAGCAACTATTTAGTCTATTGAAGAGAACGGGAAAACCATGTCTGTCCTGCATTTGAAGACGCTTTCCGAAATCCGGGGCCTGCTGGCCGAGCGCCGGGTGTCCGCCGAGGCGGCGACCAAAGCCTGCCTGGAGTGCATCGAGGCCACTGAGCCCACGATTCAGGCCCTGCTGCACGTGTCCGCCGAAACCGCGCTGGCCGAGGCCCGGACCTAGGACGCGGCCGGACCTGACCCCGAGCGGCCGCTTTGGGGCGTGCCCCTGATCGTCAAGGACTGCCTGACCGCCAAGGGCCTGCCCGCCACGGCCGGGTCGCGCATCCTGGAAAACTTCGTCCCGTTCTACGACGCCACGGCCGTGGCCCGGCTCAAGGCGGCCGGGGCCGTGATCCTGGGCAAGTCCAACATGGACGAGTTCGCCATGGGCTCCAGCACCGAGAACTCGGCCTTTCAGCCCACCCGCAACCCCTGGGATGCGGAGCGGGTGCCCGGCGGGTCCAGCGGCGGCTCGGCCGCGGCGGTGGCCGCCTGCCAGGGCTTCGGGGCCCTGGGCACGGACACCGGCGGCTCCATCCGCCAGCCCGCCTCGTTCTGCGGCATCGTCGGGCTCAAACCCACCTACGGCCGCGTCTCGCGCTATGGGCTCATCGCCTACGGTTCGTCCCTGGACCAGATCGGGCCCATGACCCGCACGGTGGAGGACGCCGCGCGGCTGCTCCAGGTCATGGCCGGGCACGACACCCGCGATTCCACCAGCGTTGACGAGCCTGTGCCCGATTACCTGGCCGCTCTGTCGGCCCGGAGCGACCTCAAGGGGCTGACCATCGGCCTGCCCGAGGAGTATTGGGGCGAAGGCGTGGACCCCGAGGTGGCCGAGTGCTGCCGCGCGGCCGTGTCCCAGGCCGAGGCCCTGGGCGCGCGCACCGTTCCGGTGCCGCTCAGGCTCTCGGAGTACGCCGTGGCCGTGTACTACGTCATCGCCACGGCCGAGGCCTCCTCGAACCTGGCCCGCTTCGACGGCGTGCGTTACGGCCACCGCGACAAGCAGGCCCAGGATCTGATCGAGATGTACACCCGTTCTCGCACCCAGGGCTTCGGCGACGAGGTGCAGCGGCGCATCATCCTGGGCACCTATGTGCTTTCGGCTGGCTACTACGACGCTTACTACCGCAAGGCCGCCCAGGTGCGCGCCCTGCTGCGCCGCGACTTCGACACGGCCTTCCAGACTTGCGACCTCATCGCCGGGCCGGTCTGTCCGACCACGGCCTTCCGCGTGGGTCAGATGACCAACGATCCGCTGCAGATGTACCTCATGGACATCTTCACCATCTCGGCCAACCTGGCGGGCATTCCGGGGCTGAGCCTGCCCTGCGGCCTCGGCCGCGACTCGGGGATGCCCGTCGGTCTCCAACTCATGGCCAAGCCCTTTTCCGAGGACGTGTTGCTGTCCGCCGCCGACGTGCTGGAGCGGGCCCTGCCCAAACTGCCGCGGCCTGCCGGATTGGCTTAGCACACTGTTGAAAAAATGCGTCGCCCGCGTGGCGGCGTTGGAGCGGGCCCTTGTGCGCTGATGCCGCGCGGGGCCCCTTTTTTCGTGTCGCGTCCAGACTCCGCGTGCGTGGGATTTCCTGGGCGACGTTCTGCCGTCCGCTCCAGAGCGCGGCCAATCGGCCGCGTTTGGACGCCAGGATGTCCCGGTAGCCCCGCTCCATGCCGAGCATGGGCAACAGCTCCAGGAAGATGGTCTGGGGGATGTTTCCAATGCCCGGGACGGGGTCTGCCCAAGGGGGCTTCGGCCGTGGAGCAGCCGGTGGAAAAGGGATTTCCGCTTGCGTTCCCGAACGGCATTGCCTATCACTTGAAGTTGACGATTTGATATTGCCCCGACAGTACTTGGTTGCCGGGCGGACCGTTCTCCGGACAGGAAGGATGCGCAACGCCGAACCGTTCACGTTCACCCTCGGGGGAGTCCATCCCCCCGGCCGCAAGGCGCTCACCGCCGGCCTGCCCCTGGAGGTCATGCCGCCTCAATCCCGCTACGTGGTTTCCATGGCCCAGCACTTCGGCGCCCCGGCCGTGCCCCTGGTCAAGAAGGGCGACGCCGTGCGCGAGGGCCTGCGTATCGGCGGGGTGGACAAGTTCCTCGGCGCGGAGGTGCACAGCCCGGTGACGGGTACGGTGGTCTCCGTGGGCCGCGCGCCGCACCCCATCCTGGGCCCGGTGCCCGCCGTGGTCATCGAGCGCGACCCCGAGGCCCCGGACGCGGCCGTCACCCCTCTGGAGTGGGAAAGCCTTCAGGCTTGCGACATCCTGGCGCGCATCCGCGACGCCGGGGTGGTGGGCATGGGCGGCGCGGGCTTCCCCACCCACGTCAAGCTCTGTCCTCCGGCGAACCTC
>JBFWJM010000298.1:0-4402 GCA_050253205.1 Desulfovibrionaceae bacterium | reverse complement strand
ACGCGCCGCCGAGGCGCTGGCTCGCCAGTGCGCGGCGCTGGGCGTGCCGTTTTTGGCCCTTGATCTGCGCGCGCGCTTCGAGGCCGAGGTGGCCGCGCCCATTGCCCTCGCCTGGGCCCGGGGCGAGACGCCCAACCCCTGCGCCCGGTGCAACCCGGCCATGAAGTTCGGCGCGCTTTTTGACGCTGCGCGGGAGCATGCAGCCGCACGGGAGCATGCGCCCACGCATCTGGGGACGCATCTGGGGACGCACATGGCGACGCACATGGCGACGCATTTGGCGACCGGCCACTACGCCCGGCTGGTGGACCATCCCGAACTGGGCCGCCTGCTCGCGCGCGGGGCGGACCAGTCCAAGGACCAGTCGTACTTCCTCTCGCTCCTGCCGCGAGAGGCCCTGGCGCGGGCCGTGTTCCCCTTAGGCGGCATGCGCAAGGCGGAGGTGCCCGGAGAGCTGGCCCGGCGGGGGCTGGAGCCGCCGCTGCCGTCGGAGTCGCAGGAAATCTGCTTCGTGCCCGGGGACGACTACCAGGCGTACCTGGAGGCCCGCGCCGCCCGCCTCGGCGCTCCGCTGCCCGGCCCAGGGGCCATGGTCCTGGCCCATGAGGCCCATGAAGCAGATGAGGCCGATGAGAATCATGAGGCCGATGGGGACGGGGAGCGCGGCGAGCGTGGGGAGTGTGTCGTGGGCCGCCACGGCGGCCTCTGGCGCTACACGCAGGGGCAAAGACGCGGCCTTGGCATCGCGCACTCCGAGCCGCTCTACGTGCTGGACAAGGACGTGGAGGCAAACAGGCTCATCGTGGGGCCCCGGCGCATGCTCGGGGCCGTGGGCTGCGAGTGCGGCGGCGTGAACCTGCTCGTCCCCGTGGCGCATTGGCCGGAGCGCGTGCTGGTGCAGACGCGCTACCGCCAGCAGGCCCGGGAGGCCAGGGTGGACGTTGGGGCCGTGGAGGAAGGGCGCATGGCCGTGCGCTTTGCCGAGCCCAGCGGCAGACCCGCCCCCGGGCAGGTCTGCGCCGTGTATGGCGGGCCCGGCAGCGCACTGGAGGGCGTCGTGCTGGCGGGCGCGGTCATTCGTCGCATCCTGGAGGAGGGCGGGGCATGAAGCGGTTCCACACCACCACCCTGGGCTGCAAGATCAACCAGTACGAGACCCAGGCCATCGCCGAGAGCTGGATTGCCGGGGGTGGCGTGGCCGTGGACGACCCGGCCGAGGCCGACCTGCTGCTCGTGAACTCCTGCGCGGTGACGGCCGGGGCCGTGGCCGACCTGCGCAAGGCCGTGCGCAGGCTGCACCGCGAGAACCCCCAGGCGGACATCGTCATCACGGGCTGCGCGGCCCAGGTGCTGGCCGGGGAGCTGGCTTCGCTGCCGGGGGTCACGCGGGTGGTGCCCCAGGAGCGCAAGGCCGACCTGCTGCGTCGCATGGACGGGGAACGGGGTCGGGAGGAGGTTTCGGAAGCGGCCTTCGCCATCACCGACTACCCCCGGGCCCGGGCCGTGTCCATGGTCCAGGACGGCTGCTCCCATCGCTGCACGTACTGCATCGTGCCGCTGACGCGCGGGCCCTCGCGCAGCCGCGAGCCCGGGGCCATCGAGGCCGAGGTCGGGCGGCTGGTGGAGGCGGGCTTCGCCGAGGTGGTGCTCTCGGGCGTGAACCTGCGGCAGTTCGGCCGGGAGCTCTCCCCGCGCATGGATTTCTGGGACCTGCTGGAGCGGCTGGAGCGGAGGTTCGCGCACCTGGCGGGGCGGCTGCGCTTTCGCATCAGCTCGCTGGAGCCCGGGCAGCTCGGCCCGCGCGCCCTGGAGGTGCTCGGCTCCTCGCGCCTCGTGGCCCCGCAGCTGCACCTCTCCCTGCAAAGCGGCGACCCGGACGTGCTCCGGCTCATGGGCCGGGGGCACTACTCCCCAGGGCCGCTGCTCGGCTTCCTGCGCGAGCTGGGCGCGCGCTGGCCGCTCTTCGGCCTCGGCGCGGACATCCTCGTGGGCTTTCCCGGGGAGACGCGCCAACGCTTCGAGAACACCCTGGCCTACGTGCGCGAGCTGCCCCTTTCCTATGCCCATGTTTTTCCGTATTCTCCCAGACCAGGGACCCCGGCCGAGACCATGGACGGCCAGGTGGACCCCGCCGAGCGCCGCAGCCGCGCCGCCGAGGTGCGCGGGGTGGCCGCCGGGAAGAAGCGCCGGTTTTTGCAACGTGTGGCCGGGCTGGACCGGGTGCGGGTGGTGGTGCAGGACGCGGCCGGGAGCGGCGTGAGCGAATATTACGCCTCCTGCCGTTTCACCAACCCGGCCGGGCTCGCGCCCAGGCAACTGCTGGAGGCCAGGCCCGTGGGCCTGGAGGGCCAGGTGGTGCTGGTGGAGCCCGCCGCCTCGGGCCAGGGTGAAAAGAATGCAACGCAACCAGAAGAACATAAAGGATAATCAATGCCAGCGAGCATGACCGGATACGGCCGCGCCGAGAATACCTCTTCCGACTGGAGCATCGTTTGGGAGTTGAAGTCCGTGAACGGTCGCTACCTGGACGCCAAATGGCGCATGCCCGGCTCCACCCGCTCCCTGGAGCAGGAGTTCGAGCGCATCCTGCGCGAGCACGCCAACCGGGGCCGGGTGGACGTGAACCTGAACCTGGAGGTGCGCAGCCGCGAGCTGCTCGGCGTGCGGCTCAACGTCCCCCAGGTCATGGCCATGGTCGAGGAGATGCAGAAGCTCGGCAAGGAACTGCACCAGCCCTACACCCCGGACCTGGACCGCATCATGGCCATCTCGTGGCTCTGGCGCGAGGGCGACGCCGAGCCCGACCCGGCCCTGGCACAGGCGCTCAAGGCCACGCTGGCCGCCGCCTGCGAAGACTGGAACCGCAGCCGCGCCGTGGAGGGCCGGGCCATGGCCGAGGACCTGCTGGCGCGCATCGGCGTGCTGGAGGACCTGGCCGCGCGCATTGGCGAGGCCGTGCCCGGCGTGGTGGAGGCCAAGAAGGCCGCCCTGGCCGAGCGCGTGCGCGAGCTGCTGGACGCCGCCGGGGCGGAATACGCCGAGGAGCGCGCCCTCCAGGAGACGGCCATGCTGGCCGACAGGCTCGACGTCTCCGAGGAGCTGACGCGCCTTGCCGAACACCTCAAGCGGTTGCGTGAGGTGCTCGGGCGCGAGGGGGAGATCGGCAAGCGGCTCGACTTCCTCTGCCAGGAAACCTTCCGCGAGATCAACACCTGCGGCAACAAGGCCCAGGACGCCGGAGTCAGCGCCTTGGTGGTGGAGTTCAAGGCCGAGCTGGAAAAGTGCCGCGAACAGGTGCAGAACATCGAGTAGCCCATGAAGAAGCAGAAACTCTTGTCCATCGGCTTCGGCAACTACGTGGTGGCCGACCGCGTGGTGGCCATCGTGAACCCCTCGTCCTCGCCCATGCGCCGCCTGCGCGAGGACGCGCGCAAGGAGGGCAGGCTCATCGACGCCACCCAGGGCCGCAAGACCCGCGCGCTGGTGATCACCGACTCCAACCACGTGGTCCTCTCCGCCATCCAGGCCGAGACCGTGGGACAGCGCTTCAGCGCGGAGGAGGAGGAAGAATGAGCGGGAGCCAAACAGCCGGGAGCACGCGCAAGGGGCTGGTGCTCGTCATCTGCGCGCCTTCGGGCACGGGCAAGTCCACCCTGGTGCGCCGCCTGGTGGACGAGTTTCCGGGCATCGGGTTCTCCGTCTCCTGCACCACGCGCGCGCCGCGTGGCCAGGAGCGCGACGGCGTGGAGTATCATTTTCTGACGCGCGAGGAATTCCTGGAAAAACGCGACGAAGGCGGCTTCGCCGAATGGGCCGAGGTGCACGGCAACTTCTACGGCACGCCGCTTGCGCCCGTGCGCGAGGCGCAGAGCCAGGGGCGGGACATGCTCTTCGACATTGACGTGCAGGGCGCAAGCCAACTGCGCAAAAGCATCCCGGACGGGGTGCATGTCTTCCTCCTGCCGCCCTCGCGCCAGGAGCTGGAGCGGCGGCTGATCGGGCGTGGCACGGACGACCCCGAGGTGGTGGAGCGGCGCATGGCTGCGGCCGGGGCCGAATTGCGCGAGGCCGCCCACTTCGACCACTGGATCATCAACGACGACCTGGACCGCGCCTCGGACGAGCTGCGGGCCGTGTACCTCGCGGCGCGCACCTGCCCGGCCCGCAGGCCCGGCCTGCTCGACGCCGTGCTGGAGACGTTCCGATGAGCGAGCTGGTGGTGGCCCTGGACTACCCCGAGGCCGCTCCCGCCCTGGCCATGGCCCGGGGGCTGGTGGGGCTCGGCGCGCCTCCCGGCAGCCCGGTCTGGGTGAAGGTGGGGCTGGAGCTCTACTGCGCGGCCGGGCCGGACGTGGTTCGCGCCCTGGCGGGCATGGGCTTCCCCGTGTTCGTGGACCTCAAG
>JBFWJM010000297.1:0-4409 GCA_050253205.1 Desulfovibrionaceae bacterium | reverse complement strand
GTGGATCCGTTCCGCCAGTGCGCTTCGCGCCATGGAGATGCCGTTCGCTTCTTTCTTGCTCATTGTTGGTCTCCTTCGATTTCTCCTTAACAACCCCGGAAGTTTTTGAACAAGAGATGTCGCGGCGATTTCGTTCGATCGTGCAAAAATGGAAGAGGATCGGTCTATCTCGTCAGTGCGGGTTGCCCCTATACGATGAAGGAAGAAGGTGCCCGCCAGGCGGGGGCGAGGCCCCATGCCGGACGGACAATCCGACCCAGGTCCAATAACCGCGACAAAGGAGATGGACGTGAACTTTGAATACTACAATCCCACCCGCCTGGTTTTCGGCGCTGGTTCCCTTTCCCGCCTTGGTCAAGCCGTCGCCGGCCTTGGCAAGAAGGCCCTTGTCGTCACCGGGGGCGGCAGCGTCAAGCGCAGCGGTACGTTTGATCGTGCAATAGAAAGCCTCAAGGCGGCGGGCGTCGGTTTTGCCGAATGCTCCGACGTTGAGCCGAATCCGCGAATAGCCTCGGTGGCGCGCGGGGTGAAGATCGCCCGGGAAGAGGGCTGCGACGTGATCATCGCGCTCGGCGGCGGGTCCACCATGGACGCCTCCAAGGTCATGGCGGCGGCGGCCCTGTATGACGGCGACCCGTGGAATCTCATCGGCCACGGACAGGAGCATTGGCACATCCCCACCGAGGCGCTGCCGGTCGTCACCGTGCCGACCCTGGCCGCCACCGGCTCGGAGATGAACTGCGGCGCGGTCATCTCCAATGCCGATACCAAGGTGAAGTCCTTCGTCTCCGCCGAATGCCTGTATCCCAAGGTCGCCGTCGTCGACCCGGAGCTGACGCTCTCCGTGCCCGCGAACCAGACCGCCTACGGCGTCTGCGACATCATCACCCATGTGATGGAGGGCTACTTCAACGGCGTGGACGGCACGCCCATCCAGGACCGTTTCGCCGAGGGCGTGATCATCAACGCCGTGGAGTGGGGCAGGAAGGCCGTGGCGGACGGCTCCGACCTCGAAGCCCGCGCCCAAGTCCAATGGGCCTCCATCGTGGCGCTCAACGGATGGGTCCAGGCTGGCGTGCAGATGGTCCCCCCCATGCACATGATCGAACACGCCCTCTCCGCCCACCACGACATCACCCACGGCGCCGGGCTCGCCATCGTCGGCCCCGCGTGGATGCGCTTCGCCGCCAGGCACCGCCCCGAGCGCTTCGCCCAATTCGCCGAGCGCGTCTTCGGCATCGCCCCCGAAGGCAAGGACGCCAGGACCCTGGCCGATGAAGGCATCGACGCCTACGTCGCCTTCCTCCGGGAGATCGGCTGCCCCACGACCCTGTCCGAGGTGCATATCGGCGACGAACTCTTCGAGCAGTACGCCAAGGACGCCGCCCTCGTGGTGCGCGACGAGAACGGCAACCTGCGTGGCCGTCCGGCAATGACCAGGGACGACATCGTGGCGGTGCTGCGGTCCGCCCTGTAGCGCGCATGCGGAATTGCCCCTCCCCGCTCCTGTTTCTGGCGGGGAGGGCGCGGCGCAGGCCGCCCGCTGGCGGCGGTGTTTCTGGAAGGCCTTTCCGAGCTTCCGCAGGGCATTGCGGGGCTACGATGAGGGTGGATCGGCCAAGGACCCGGAGCCCGGATCCGTGGCGATGTCCCGGATCATTTCAAGCGACTTGCCCCGGTCCTGGGCCAGCTTCTTCCACTTCTTCTTTTCCTTTTTCAGCGCCTCGATGGTGTGCAGGAGATTGAGGATGGTCTGGGCGGGGTAGCCGTGTGTGCCACGGCTGCCCCGCCTGGTTTCCTCGTCGTTGTGCTGCCGGATGGAGGCAAGCTGGTTTGCGTCGAGTATCATCGCGTACCGTGCATCCGTCAGGCGGGCTGGCAGAAGCTCTCTTTGGAGTATTCGAGGCGGTCCTTGTACTCGGCCTGCTTGCCCTTGTTCCAGCGGCCCACCGGGCGGTAGTAGCCCACCACGCGGGTGTAGACCTCGGTTTCCTTGTCGCAGGTCGGGCAGTTGCGCTGCTCGCCGTACAGGTAGCCGTGGTCCTCGCAGATGGAGAACGTCGGCGTGACAGAGATGTACGGTATCTTGGTCCGGCTCATGGCCGTGAGCAGGAAGCTCTTCACGCTCTCCTCGTTCGGTGCGGCCTCGCCCAGGAAGGTGTGGAAGACCGTGCCGCCGTTATACAGGGTCTGCAACTCGTTCTGGTGTTCCAGGGCGAAGATGACGTCGGAGCTGATGCCCACGGGGAGCAGGGTCGAGTTGGTGTAGTACGGGGTGTCGTCGCCCGAGGTGTGGATGTCGGCGTAGAGCTCCTTGTCGATCTTGGCCAGGCGGTAGCAGGTTCCCTCGCCGGGCGTGGCCTCAAGGTTGTAGAGATTGCCGGTTTCCTCCTGGAACTCCACCACCAGGTGGCGCAGGAGCTTCAGCACCCGCTGCATGAGCCGGGAGCCGGACGTGGTGTCCAGCCCCTTGCCGAGCAGGTTCATGCAGGCCTCGTGCCCGCCGATCAGCCCGATGGTCGAGAAGTGTCCCTTGTATCCGTTCTTGAGATAGCGCCGGGAGAAGGGAAACATGCCCGCGTCGAGGTTTTTCTGGACCACCTTGCGCTTGAACTCCAGGGACTGGGAGGCCAGCCGGGCATATTCGGTGATCAGATCCAGAAAGTCCTCTTCGTTGTGTGCCAGGTAGGCCAGCTTGGGCAGGTTCAGGGTGACCACGCCGATGGAGCCGGTGAGGTCGCCCGCGCCGAAAAGCCCGCCGGTCTTCTTGCGGATCTCGCGCAGGTCCATCTGCAACCTGCAGCACATGGAGCGAACGTCCTCGGGGTTGAGGTCCGAGTTGATGAAGTTCTGGAAGTAGGGGGCGCCGTACTTGGCGGTCATCTGAAGCAGCAGCCTGCCTTCCTCGGACTCCCAGGGAAAGTCCTTGGTCACGTTGTACGTGGGGATGGGGAAGGAGAAGATGCGTCCGTCCGCGTCGCCTTCGAGCATCACTTCCAGGAAGGCCCGGTTGATCATGGTCATCTCTGCGGCATACTCGCCGTAGGTGGAGTCCTGCAGTGCGCCGCCGATGATGACCGGCTCCTTGGCGATGTGCGCGGGCGGCGCGAAGTCGAAGGTGAAGTTGGTGAACGGCGACTGGCCGCCCCAGCGGGACGTGGCGTTGAGGTTGTGGAGCAGCTTTTGTATCTGCTGCTTCACGTCGTGGTAGCTCAGGCCGTCGTGCCGGATGAACGGCGCGAGGTAGGTGTCCACGTTGTTGAAGGCCTGGGCCCCGGCCCACTCGTTTTGCAGCGTGCCGAGAAAGTTGACGATCTGCCCGCAGGCCGCGTCGAAATGCCTGGCCGGGGTGGAGGAGCAGCGGTCGCGCAGGTTGAAGCCTTCGAGCAGCAGGTCGCGCAGCGACCAGCCGGAGCAGTACCCGGCCAGGCCGAAGGAGAGGTCGTGGAGGTGGAAGTAGCCGTGCGTGTGGGCCAGGCGGACCTCCTCGGGATATTTTTCCAGCATGTACCGCGCCTGGACCGATCCGGCCATGTGCAGGATGAGCCCCTGGTAGGAGTGGGTCATGTTGGAGTTTTCGTTGACTCGCCAGTCCACGTTGTTCAGGTAGCTGTCGGTCACCTGGGTGATGTCCAGGAAGGCTTCGTCCTGGGAGCGCAGCTCGCGCCGCTTTTCGCGGTAGATGATGTACCGCTCGGCCACCTTGTAGAGCCGGGCCTCCATGAGCACCTGCTGGACCATGTCCTGGACCTGCTCCTGCTCGGGGATGTCCACGTCGCCGAGCTTGCGCTCCACCTTTCCGGCCAGCCTGTCGGCCAGCAGCGGGTCCTTGATGCCGCTGCTGTTCAGGGCCTTGAAGATGGCGTTGCCGATCCGCTTGGTGGACCAGGTTTCGATGCATCCGTCACGTTTGAGGATTTTACTGGGCATACGCGTCTCATGCAGACAGCGGAGCGGAGAACCGGGGCCGGGAGGCGGCCGCGACGGAACTGTCTGCATTGTCACCGGGTTATGGCTTCACGGCGGGACCGCGAGCCGGGCGACGGTTGTCGGGTGGGCTCATTCTTGTCCGCACACGGGGTCCGCGACCCGCATCCGGCAGGAAACGCTTCAGGTAGGTCTTCTGGCTCTCCCCGCCCGGTCCGCCTTCCCGCCTCGCGGCAGTGGCCTGCTGGACCGAGCCTTCCGTGGGGGATTACAGCGGCGGGACCGCTCCGGCTTCACACCGGATTCCCTGTTATGGCCTTGCGGCCACCTGAAGGACATCTAGAACTTTTTGAGACTAGCCAAAGCGGTGGCGAACCGCAAGACCGAAATGGAAAGACGGGCAAGGATTCACCCGTCCAGCTCCGGCAGGTCCTCCAGGATGTCCAGGCAGACGTCGGCATTGTTCAGCGTATACAGATGGA
>JBFWJM010000296.1:0-4414 GCA_050253205.1 Desulfovibrionaceae bacterium | reverse complement strand
AAATGCCGTTGCATGAGTTGCGCCGCGCTCGTGGACTTTCGCAAAAGATGCTTGCCGAAAAATTGAGGGTGCAGCAGCCTGCCATCGCCAAGCTGGAGCAACGCACGGACATGTATATTTCCTCCTAGCGGAGTCACATCGAGGCCATGGGCGGCGAACTGGAGATAACAGCCCGCTTCCCGGAAGGTACGGTGAGGATTTCCAACTTCTCGCAGTTGGAGCCGACGGCATGACAAGATATCATTGCCCGTCATCTATGAAGACTTGAAGCAGTTTCCGGCTTTCCGGGCAGCACGGCAATCACAGCGCCACGGCTTGGCGGATTTGATTTGACGAAGACGATTTGTCCTGGCCCCGAGGCAATAGCAGGAGGCGGTGCTCCCTGCCCGGGGGAGCCCTTTGGGGCGCAGGGGGCTCGTCAGTCTGGGAAGCTCGGGCTGGGAGGCTCGGGCTGGGAGGCTCGCGGACGATGCCCGGAATGGCCGGGAGCGCCTCTGCTACGGGGTGCCGGGCCGGGCTCAATCGCCGAAGAGGTCCGCGCGCGTGCCCGAACCTGTCCAGACCACCTCGCAGCCGAGCGGCTCAAGGCCGCGCCGCAGGAACTCCACCCCGAGCCGCCCGGTGCAGTGCCCGGCGAATATCCGGCGGATGCCGAATCGTTTGACGGCCTCCACGGCCTGCTCCAGGGCGATCTCGTCCGCCTCGTAGAGGTGCAGCCCGCCCACCAGGGTGGACACCTTGTCGATGCCCAGGGTGCCGCGCATGTGCTCCAGGCTGTTGGCCAGGCCGGAGTGGCAGCAGCCGAGGATCACGGCCGCCTCCCCCTCCGGGGAGCGCACGACCAGGAAGGCGTCGTCCTCCACGCGGTCTGGCCTGGTTCCGGCCGCGTCGAAGAAGAAGTGGTCCACTGCCTCGCGGTTGCCGGGCAGGCGCGGCACGTCCGTGAGCAGGTGCAACCCCTCGTCCAGCTCCACCACCCCCCGGACGGGCGTGGTGGGCGGCAGCTCCTCGCGGATGCCGATCTCCTCCACGCGCCTCGCCTTGCCTTTCGCCCCCGGGCCCTGCGGGTCCACGTGCCAGCGCTTGGAGAGCCCGGCCGGGTGCAGGTACACCGGGCCGCGAAACCCCGCCCGGAGCAGGGCCAGGATGCCGCCCGTGTGGTCCCAGTGGCCGTGGGAGAGGGCCAGGCCCCGGGCGCGGGAGAGGTCCACGCCCAGGGAGGCCGCGTTGGTGATGATGCAGGGCGAGGCGCCCGCGTCCCAGAGCCAGAGCGCGCCGTCCGACGGACGCTCCAGGGCCATGGCCAGGCCCCACTCGCTGGCCAGGGCGGGGCTTTCGCCCGGAGGGGCGTCGCCGGGTTGGGGCGGGCGCTCGTTGTCCACGAGCACCGTCAGCCTCGTGAAGGCGTGGCCGCCCGCGTCCTTGGTCATGCCCGGGGCTCCTTGTCGTCGATCATGAGCTTGTAGTTGTAGCAGTCCACCACGGCCTGCCAGGACGCCTCGATAATGTTGTGCGAGACGCCCACGGTGCTCCAGGTGTTGGAGCCGTCGGAGGATTCAATAAGTACGCGGACATAGGAAGCGGTGCCGCCCGTGTCCCGCTGGGCCCCGGCCACCACGCGCACCTTGAAGTCCTTGAGGCGGACCTCGGCGATGCGCGGGTAGAACCGCTCCAGGGCCTTGCGCAGGGCCTCGTCCAGGGCGTTGACCGGGCCGTTGCCGCAGGCGGCGGTGTGCTCCTCCTGGCCGCGCACGGCCACGATGACCGTGGCCTCGGTGTAGGGCTCGCTGTCCTCCTCGCGCTTGGAGTCCACCACGAAGAAGTTCTTGAAGGTGAAGTACTCCCTGGGCGAGCCCAGGAGCTCGTGGAGCATGAGCTCGAAGGAGGCCTCGGCCACGGAGTATTCGAAGCCGATGGACTCGCGCTCCTTGATGCAGCCGAGCAGCCCCTTGAGGCGCGGGTCGTCCTTGGTGAGCTCGTAGCCCAGCCGCCGGGCCTTGAAGATGATGTTCGATTTGCCCGCCAGGTCCGAGAGCAGCACGCGCTGTTCGTTGCCCACGGTTTCCGGCGAGATGTGCTCGTAGGTGCGGGCGTCCTTGAGCACGGCGGAGACATGGATGCCGCCCTTGTGCGCGAACGCCGAGGAGCCCACGAACGGCTGGCGCAGGAAGTGGCGCAGGTTGGCCACCTCGGCCACGTAGCGCGATATTTCCGTGAGCCGCATGAGCCGCTCCGGGCCGATGGACTCGCAGCCCATCTTCAGCTCCAGGCAGGGGATGATGGAGCAGAGGTTGGCGTTGCCGCAGCGCTCGCCGTAGCCGTTGATGGTGCCCTGCACCTGGACCGCGCCCTCGGCCACGGCCGCCAGGGAGGAGGCCACGGCGGTTTCGGAGTCGTTGTGCGCGTGGATGCCGAGCCGGGCTTCGGGCAGCGCCGCGCGCACGGCGCGCATGATCTCCGCCACCTCCAGGGGCAGGGTGCCGCCGTTGGTGTCGCAGGGGATGAGCCTGTCGGCCCCGGCCTCGTGCGCGGCCTTCAGGCAGGCCAGGGCGAACTCGGGGTTGTGCTTGTAGCCGTCGAAGAAGTGCTCGCCGTCAAAGAACACGGCCTCGACCCGGCCCTTGAGGAAGGCCACGGAGTCGCGGATGAGCTCGATGTTGCGCTCCAGGCTGATGCCCAGCGCGGTTTCGGCGTGCAGGTCCCAGCACTTGCCGAAGATGGTGACCACCGCCGCGCCGGAATCCACCAGCGCGGCGAGGTTGGCGTCCTTCTCCGCCGTGGTGGCGGGGTGGTGCGTGGAGCCGAAGGCCGCCACGCGGGCCGTGCGGAAGGTGTGCCCGGCTATCTCACGGAAGAAGTGCAGGTCCGTGGGGTTGGAGCCGGGCCAGCCGCCCTCGATGTAGTGCACCCCGAGCTCGTCGAGCTTGTGGGCGATGAGGACCTTGTCCTCGGTGGTCAGGTTCAGTTCCTCGGCCTGGGTGCCGTCGCGAAGCGTGGTGTCGTATATTTCTACTTTGTGCATGTTCCTGCTGCGTTGCCATGATCCTTGTCGAGTTCGAAGGCGTTATGCAGCGTGCGGACGGCGAGTTCGGTGTACTTTTCCTCGATCAGGCAGGTGACTTTGATCTCCGATGTGGAGATCATCAGGATGTTCACCCCGTCCTGGGCAAGCACCTGGAACGCCTTGGAGGCGATGCCGGAATGACTGCGCATGCCCACGCCGATAACGGAAACCTTGCAGACGTGCTTGTCGTATCGGACCTCGTCGTAGCGTATTTCGCTCTTGAGGCCCTCGATAATTCGCAGCGTGGTCTCCAGGTCGGCCCTGGGGATGGTGAAGGTGAGGTCGGTGGTGCCGTCCTTGGAGGCGTTCTGGACGATCATGTCCACGAGGATCTTCTGCTCGGCTATGGCCCCGAACACCGCGGCGGAAACGCCCGGGCGGTCTTCCACGTGCACGAGCGTCACGCGGGCCTGGTCCTTGTCGTAGGCGATGCCCGAAACGAGAGCGGCTTCCATCTCATCCTCCTTGGTCACTATGGTGCCCGGTTCGTCGCAGAACGTCGAGCGGACGTGCACTTCCACGTTGTATTTCTTGGCGAATTCCACGGAACGAATCTGGAGCACCTTGGCCCCCATGGAGGCCATCTCCAGCATTTCGTCGTAGGCGATGCGGTCGAGCTTGCGCGCCTGGGAGCAGATGTTCGGGTCGGTGGTGAACACGCCCGGCACGTCGGTGAAGATTTCGCAGACCTCGGCGTCCACCGCGGCGGCCAGGGCCACGGCCGAGGTGTCCGAGCCGCCCCGCCCCAGGGTGGTGATGCGGCCGTCGCAGTCGCACCCCTGGAACCCGGCCAGGACGAGCAGGTCGTGCTGCTCCAGCATGGCCTTGAGCTTTGCGGAGTCGATGTTGGTGATGCGCGCTCGGGAGTAGGAACAGTCCGTGCGGATGTCCGCCTGGAAGCCGAGCACCGAGCGGCAGTTGATGCCCTCGCTCTTGCAGAGCATGGCGAACAGCGCGGTGGAGACCTGCTCCCCGGTGGAGACGAGGGAGTCCAGCTCCGCCTTGTCCGGCGAGCCGGACCACTCCCGGGCCAGCTCCAGCAGGCGGTTGGTCTCGCCCGCCATGGCCGAGAGCACCACCAGCACCTTCTTGCCCTCGGAAAGGGGCTTTCTGACTTTTTCGAGCACCTGGCGCTGGCATTCGAGGTTGCGCACGGAGGTGCCGCCGAACTTCTGCACGACGATGTTCATTGTTCTTCCTTTCCGCTGTGTTCGAACGTCCGGGCGAGCGCCCCGGCCGCCGGGCCGCTCCCGGCCCGGATTTACACCCAGCGCACCGCCCCCTCCAGGCGCCAGAGGAGCGACACCGCCCCGGGGGGCGGGGGCGTTCCTTCCAGGCGCTCGGCCCACA
>JBFWJM010000295.1:0-4423 GCA_050253205.1 Desulfovibrionaceae bacterium | reverse complement strand
ATCATCGGCATCAACCATCTGCTGCAACGCGACAGCGCGGACCCGCGGCAGCGCGCGCGGCTGGAGAAGTCCAACGCCGCCGCCCAGCACCTGCTGACCATCATCAACGACATCCTCGACCTTTCGTCCATCGAACTGGGCAAGCTGGACATCAAGCCCACGGACTTCGACCTCGACCTTGAGCTGCGCTCGACCATCAAGGCCCTGGAACTCCAGGCGCGCAAGAAGGGGCTCGACCTACAGCTGCAAATGGCTCCGGGCTTCGTACGCGTGGTCAAGGGCGACCCCCACCGCCTGCGCCAGATCGTGGTCAACCTCGTTGGCAACGCCATCAAGTTCACCCAGCGGGGGTCCATCACCGTGGCCGTGGAGTGCACGGACTCCACCGGATGCCCCCTCCAGCCCTGCGGGGAGGATGACTCCCCCTTCGAGCTGACCTTCCGCGTCACGGACACAGGAGAGGGCATTCCCCCGGACCGCCAGGAGGCCATCTTCGAATCCTTCACCCAGGCGGACGACTCCATCCGCAGGCGGGTGGGCGGCACGGGCCTGGGACTGGCCATCTGCAAGCAGCTCGTGGAGCGCATGGGCGGGCGCATCTGGCTCACCAGCGAGCCGCGCAAGGGCTCCAGCTTCCACTTTACCCTGCCGCTCGTGCCCGGCTCCCGGGAGAACCTGCCCAAACCGGAAGAGGCGACCCCCGCGCCCGCCGCCCGAGGGCTCCGGCTGCTCCTGGCCGAGGACAACCCCGACAACGTCAAGGTGGCGCGCTATCTGCTTGAAACCGATGGCCACCGCCTCGACGTGGCGGGCAACGGCGCGGACGCCCTGGCCCTGCTGGCCCGGGGCGAGTACGACTTGGTGCTCATGGACCTGGAGATGCCGGACATGGACGGCCTGGAGGCCTGCCGCAGGATACGCTCCGGCGCGGCCGGGGAGGACAAGCGCGACGTGCCCGTCATCGCCATGACCGCCCACGCCCTGGAGGGCATCCGCGAGAAGTGCGACGAGGCGGGCATGAACGGCTACGTGAGCAAGCCCATCAACGCCCGGCTGCTGCGAGAGGCCCTGGCAAGAACCGCCGCGCGCCCGGAGGAGCCGCCAGCCGACGCCTCCACCCTGCTCGACGTCCCCTACGCCCTTGGGCTCATCGACGGCAACGAAGAGCTTTACGACATGGTGTTCACGTCCTTCCGCAATCGGCTGGCAGGTAACATCGAAACGTTGCGCAGTTCCTTCGAGAAGGGTGACGCCGAGGGCGTGGTCCAGGCGGCGCACGCACTCAAGGGCGGCTGTGGGCAGGTGGGCGCGCTGAGCTGCCAGCGGCTGGCCAGGGAGGTGGAGGGCGCGGCCAGGGAGGACGACCTGGAGCGCGCCGCCCCGAGCCTGGAGCGGCTCACCGAGGAGGCCCGGCGCGTGGCCGTGCAGGATTGGCGGGAGCTGCGCTCCAAGTAAGTAAGGATAGCCTCGAAGCGGCATCGGCCGCTTTCCCCGTTGTCCGCACGTCTCCATCCCCCGCGAAACATCCGCCGGGAGAGGGCTCCCCACAATGGCCCGCATGCACGGCCCGCATACACGGCCCGCATGACGCTCCCACTTGAACAGCCGCCCGTCCGGGCGTTCGCCAGTCAGCGGGCCGCTCGGGTCACCGCCCGCCGAGGCCGCAGCGCGAGGCTATCTCCCGAAAGAGCAGCATGAAGGCCAGGGCCGAGTCCGAATCCGGGGCAAAGGCGGCCACGGGCCTGCGCTCCACGCCCATGCGCTCCAGGTCCGCCCGCCGGGGGATAGCCTGTTCGCAGAACCCCCCGCCCGCGCGCAGCTCCTTCATGACCCGCCGATGCACCACGCGGCGCTTGTCCGCCATGTTGAAGAAGGGCACCACGTCCACCGGGCAGGAGAGTTCCTCGGCGAGGTAGCGGCCCACCCGCTCATAGGTCATGCGCGAGAGCTCCAGCGGCACCAGGGGCATGAGCACATGGTCGGCGATGTGGAACACCGCCTCGGAGAGGGCGGAGATGGAGGGCGGGCAGTCGAGGAAGAGGACGTCGTACGCGTTCTCGAAGGCGCGCAGGGTCTTGCCGAGCTTCTTGGACTTCTTGGGGTCGTCGTCCAGCAGGGCGTCCAGGTGGCGATATTCGAACCCGGCAGGGATGACGTGGAGCCCGGGATAGGGGCTGGGCCGGAGCATGTCGTCCAGCAAGCCCTTCTTCTTGATGAGCTTCTTGAGCCCGGCCTCGCGCGCGGGCTCCACCCCCAGGTGCCAGGTGGCCGCGCCCTGGGGGTCCAGGTCCCAGAGCAGGGTGCGCAGCCCCTCCAGGGCGGCCCGGTGGGCGAGGTTGACGCAGGCGGTGGTCTTGCCCACGCCGCCTTTCATGTTGTAGCAGGCGAGAATCTTCATGCGCGGCCCCCGGCTTGGCGGCCCGGGTGGTTCCGGGCCATGCCGTCAGGCTAGCCCGAACCGCGCCCGCCGGGCAACATTCGCGCCGCAATCGTCACACATCCGCCACCGGAAGGCGGGAGAAGGACGGCGGGCCAAAGTGCCAGGCCGCAGCGCCGGGCCGCAACGCATGTTCAGTCGCGCAGGAAGTAGTCCACCGTGGTGACCACGCGGATCTTCTTCACCTGCGGGGTGTTGGCGTCGCGGTCGGAGATGGTGAACAGCCCCTGCACGGCCCGGCGGATGTTGCCCACCTCGGAGCCCGAATCCCGCGCGAACTGGGCGGCGGCCTCGCGGGCGTTGGTAGTGGCGTCGGCGATCATCTCTGGCTTGATGGCGTTGAGCCCGGTGTAGAAGAACTGTGGCCTGCGTTCCCAGTCCTGCACCAGAACCACCCCGGCGGAGACCAGCTCGCCCGACTCGGACATGGCGGCCAGCACCTCGCGCACCCTGGGCGTATGCACGGTGACGGCACCGTTGGCCGAGTAGCGGAAGCGGGGCGGATTGCCTCCGGAATACTGGGCCTGGAGGTCCGTGATGCGCGGTGGGGCCACGCCCAGCTCGCCCTCCTCGAAGCCCCTCGCCAGGAGGAACGCCCTGATGGAGGCAGCGTTCTCGGCCAGCTCCCGCTGCACGGCCAGGAGGTCGTCCCCGGCCACGTTGTAGGAAAGCGGCCAGATGGCCAGGTCCGCGTCCACCTCGCGCTCGGCCAGCCCCTTTACCGTGACATAGCGGTCCGCCGCCTTGAACCCGGCGATGGCGTCGGCAAAGAGCCACGCCCCGCCCATGATGCCCAGGGCCAGAAAGATGCCCAGCACGGCTGCGGCCGGGGTCCGGTTGGTCTGCATGTTTCGCTCCGTTGTTTTGCCCTTCCTACACCCAGACGCGCGCCACCGCCAGGAAGGAATGCGAAGTTTGCGCTTCTTTTGCGTTTTTTCGGCGCATGCGGAAGAAGAAAGGCTCACCACTCCCGGCGCGAGGCAAAGAACGGCCCGCGCGAAAGCCAGCGCCCGGCGGCGGCGTCCGCGCCGAGTTCCAGCAGCAGGGAGGCCGCGCGCGGCAGGGCCAGGTAGCCCGCCTCCAGGTGCAGGGCGGCGGTGCCGCGCAGGAGCCCGAGCTGGAGCGCATCGGCCACCTGGCGCGGCAGGGGGTGGTTCTCGATGAGGACCTGGGGCTCGCGCAGCCGCACGGACCGCTCGCAGGCCGAGGCGTCCACGGAATTCCACCCCCGGCAGACCAGGGGCCGGGCGTGGTGGACCATGCAGGTGCCGCCCTCGATGAACGGACACAGGAGCAGGTGGCGCACCTCGCCCATCTGCTCGCGGCTCCGGCCGTGGAGCACGGGCAGCGCGACCTCCACCCGGGCGCGCACGGTCTTCAGGAACGCGGGGTCCAGGGTGCGCTCGGCGTATCGGCCCAGGGCCAGGGCCTCGGCCGGGGTCAGGGAGATGGGGTTGTGGCAGCAGTGGTGGCAGCCCCGGGCGCAAGCCATGGGCGGGGAGAAGTCCGCGCTGGCGACGCAGGCGTCGAAGGCGCGCCAGAGCTCTTCCATGAGTCCGTCCAGGGCTTCCAGTGCGTCGGAGGCTTTGATCTCCTCCACCGCGGGGGCCGTGCCGCTTCCGGGCAGGGGCAGCACCGGGGCCAGGGCCGCGCCGGCGGCCGCCACGGCCGCCGCGGCCAGCGCTTCCAGCCAGCGGGAGAGCTCGCGCGTTTGCGCCACGGCCTCGCCCGCATAGGCGGGCTTTTGCCCGGTGCCGTGAGCCGCCGCGCCCGCCCGCGCCCTCGGCGGCATCGCTTTTCGTCCCGACTTCCCTTTCCTAGCCCGCACCATGCGCAACCTCCCGAAGGCGCACGCGGCCTTCCTCGCTCCTGTCTATGGCAAGGGGACCGGGCCGCGCAACGGATTTCGGCGGTGGGGCGATAAAAAGGGGACGCCGAAGCGTCCCCTGGAATGGCGGGCATGGGCCCGGCAATGGGCGGGGTTCG
>JBFWJM010000294.1:0-4429 GCA_050253205.1 Desulfovibrionaceae bacterium | reverse complement strand
AGAGATCCTCGCCACCTTCGAGCTTGCCCGCGTCGTCCACGTCGCCGCCCGTGGCCATGCCCGCAGCGGCCATGGTCCGCTCGATGCGCCTGCCGATGAGCTGCAAATGGCCCCAGAAGGAGGTCATGTCCTGCTTCTCGAAGTAGGCGGAATTGAGCGCCCCGGTGGCCTCGCGCAGCTTGCCCGAGCCGTGCCCCGTGAGCAGCACGGTCTTGATGCCGGGCTGGAGCTCCTTGAGCTTGGTGATGACCACCAGGCCGTCCATGTCGGGCATCTTCATATCCACCACCGCGCAGAAGAACTCCTGCCTGGCGGCCAGCTCCAGGGCCTGCTCGCCGCTGGCGGCGGTGGCCACGTCGAAGCCCTTGATCTGCATGCGCTCGGCCACGGTGGAGAGGAAGTCGGGCTCGTCGTCCACGAGCAGCACCGTGGGCCGGGTGCCCAGCCGCTTGAGGAAGTCCCAGAACCCGCCCATGTCCTGCTTCTCGAAGTAGGACGAGTTGAGCGATTCCGTGGCCTGCTTGAGCTTCTTGTCGCCGTAGCCCGTGAGCAGGATGGTCTTCACGTCGGGCTGTTTTTCCTTGATCTTGGTGATGACCACCAGGCCTTCCATGTCGGGCAGGCGGAGGTCCACCACCGCGAGGTGGATGACGTTCTCCGAGGCCACGGCCAGGGCCTGCTCGCCGTTCAATGCCGTGAGCACCTCGTAGCCCTTCAGGCGGACACGCTCGGCCACGGACTCCAGAAAGTCCTTTTCGTCATCGACCAGCAGAATGGTCGTCTTGTTCGCGCTCATGATTGCACTCCTCACGTCGTATCGTGATGAAAGGACGCGGCCCGCCTAGTGGCCGCCGCTGCCCAGAAGGCCGGAGGCGGCCAGGCCCAGCACCAGCACCTCGGCCACGGCTATGGCGGCGTAGGTGTAGTCCTTGTGGCGGATGTATCCCGGCAGCAGCACCAGGTAGCAGACTATGGTCATCAGGGCCAGGAGGGCAAGCCCCACGAAGTTCAGGAAGTCGCCGTTGCCCAGCAGGCCGAGCCAGTCCCAGCCGTGGGGCGAGTCCGTGGCGTGCATGTATTCGCTGACGCCCTTGCCCCAGTACTGCGGCACCATGGTGATGTCCACGTGGGGCGGCAGGACGCCGAGCACGTAGATGAGATAGGTCACGATCATGATGACGATGCCCGCCAGCGCGCCGATCATCAGCAGGTTCGCGTAGGCGATCTGCTCGGGCATGGGCTTGGCGGCGTTCTTGTTCTGTTCGCTCATGTTCTTTCTCCTTAATGTATGCTTCCGCCCGCGCTAGCCGAGCAGTCCGATGCCCAGGCCCTTGTCCATGGCCTTCAACCCGGCGAAGAAGAGCACGCCGATGACCATGTAGCGGATGACCTTGGGCTTGGTGCGGCTCAGGAGCTTCACGCCCACGAAGGAGCCGAGCATGAGGCCGATGATGGACGGAATGGCCATCAGCGGGATGACGCAGCCCCGGTTCATGTAGATCCAGGCGGCGGAGGTGTCGGTGATGGAGAGCAGGAACTTGCTGGTGGCCACGGAAATCTTCAGCGGCGCGCCCATGAGCAGGTTGAACACCGGGACGTTGGCCCAGCCCGCACCCAGGCCGAACATGCCCGCCATGATGCCGATGATGATGAACAGCAGGAGCCCCGCCAGGGTGCGGTGGGTCTTCCACTCCACCAGCTCGTTGGTGGCCTCGTCGAAGTACGTGCCCTGGATGCCCAGCGCCAGGCCGATGGCATCCTGCTTCTTGACCACGGGCTTGACCGTGTTCTTGGACAGCAGCAGCAGGATGGCGATGCCCACGATGGTCACACCCAGGCAGGTTTGCACATACGCCGGATTGAGTTTAGAAAGATACAGGCCCAACATGGCGCCGCCGATGGAGCTGGCCGAGGCGATGAGCGCCACGGGAAGCGCCAGGCGCAGGCTCGCCAGGTTGCGTTTGAGCAGGCCGGGCCCGGCCGCCAGCGCTCCGGCCAGGGCCACCATGAGCCCCGCGCCGCGCACGAAGTCGATGTGGAACGGGAAGAACCCGCTGACCAGCGGCACATAGAGCACCCCGCCGCCCACGCCCGCGAGCACGGCGATGATGCCCAGGAAGAAACAGAAGAAGAGCAGGATCAGCGGCCAGTACCACCAGGGCTCGGCAGGCACCTGGGCCGCAGCCTCCGCCGCCAGGGCGAACGCCGGGCTCGCCAGCACCGCGACACCCGCTCCGACCAGGGAAAGGTGTGTTTTTTTCAGCAAGTTTGAGAACATCGAGAGCACCTCGTCCAGGTAAAAGTAAAAGGATGTTTACAAACACAACACCTCTGCTGTACTTACCCGAACAGGTGATGTCAATAGCATCAATGGCGGTGCAATATGAAACATAGGATTCTTCTGGCGGACGACGAGACGGCCTTTGTCCTGGCCCTGGGGGAACGCCTGTCCCTGCGCGGGTTCGACCCCCTGGTCGTCCACGACGGCGCGGACGCCCTCGACGCCCTGAAAAATGAGGACATCCCCCTGATGGTGCTCGATCTTCGCATGCCCGGCATGGACGGCATCGAGGTCCTCAAAGGACTGCGCGAGGCGGGCGCGAAAACCCGCGTGGTGATCCTCACCGGGCACGGCACGGCCGAAGACCGCGAACGATGCAACGCGTACGGCGCAGTCGCATTTTTCAACAAGCCGGTGAACATCGAGGTGCTGGCCCAGACGCTCCGCGACGCGGCGGAGGACGCATGAGCCGGGTGAGCCGCGTGCTCAGCCTGGCCTGGCGGCCGCGCTTCTTCGGCGCGCCAACGGCCGCGCACTATTCCCGCTTCACCAGCTACACCCGCATGTACGTGGTTTCCCTGGTGCTGCTCTCCTGCGTCTCGCTGGTGCCGCTGTCCATCCTCGCGGCCATAGACTACAAGCTCACCGAGAAGTCCCTGGTGGACCAGACCGAGCTGCGGCTCATCCGCGTGACCTCCAACACCCGGCGCAGCGTGGGCTACTTCTTCGAGGAACGCGTCTCCGCGCTGCGCTTCGCCATCGAGGAGGAAACCTACGCCCAGCTCTCCAGTTCCAGCGACCTGGAGAGCCTGCTGCGAAGGCTCAAGATCGCCATCGGCGGGCTCATCGACCTGGGGCTCATCGACTCCACAGGCAGGCAGGTGGCCTACGCCGGACCCTTCCACCTCCAGGGGCGCGACTACAGCGGGCGAGACTGGTTCAAGAGCCTCACCGTGGACGAGGCATACGTCTCGGAGGTTTCTCTGGGCTTTCGCAACACGCCGCACATCGCCATCGCCGTGAAGGCCCGCGAGGGGGAGAAGACCTTCATCCTGCGCGCCACCATCGACACCACCCGCCTGGTGCGCATGCTCACGGCCCTGGAGATGGGCGGCGAGGGTGATGCGTTTCTCATCAACCGGGACGGCGTGCTCCAGACCCCGGCCGTGCACGAAGGCGACATCCTCCAGAAGCTGCACTTCGCCGTACCGCCGTTTTCCGAGCGCACGAGCAACTTCAACGTGCCCGGCTCGGCCGTGCGCGAGCCCCTGCTCGTGGGCTACGCCTACATCACCCAGACGCCGTTCATCCTGCTCATGGTCAAGAACACGGGCGACCTGATGCACGAGTGGAGCGAGCTGAGGCTCGACCTCCTCGGCTTCCTGATCATCAGCGTGTTCGTGATCCTGGTGGTCATCTATTTCATCTCCACGTACATGATCAACAACGTGTACGAATCGGACCTCCAGCAGGCCAAGGTCATGCAGCACATGGAGGACACCAACCGCCTGGCCTCCATCGGCCGCCTGGCCGCCGGGGTGGCCCACGAGATCAACAACCCCCTGGCCATCATCAACATGAAGGCCGGGCTCATCAAGGACATGTTCGAGCTCAAGAAGGAGTACCAGAGCGACGAGAAGCTCATGGACCAGATCAACGCGGTGATCCACTCCGTGGAGCGCTGCGGGCTGATCACCAAGCAGCTCCTCGGCTTCGCCCGGGAGGTGGAGCTCAACGTCCAGGACCTCGACATCGAGGCCACGGTGCTGGAGGTGCTCGGCTTCCTGGGCAAGGAGGCCGCCTACCGCAACATCGAGGTGGTGGTGGACATCGCCCCGGACGTGCCGAGCATCCGCTCCGACCGCTCCAAGATGCAGCAGATACTGCTGAACATCATCAACAACGCCTTCCAGGCCATGACGGGCGGCGGGCGGCTCATGATCAGCGCGGCCCAGGTCGGCCCGGACCAGGTGGACATCGTCATCGCCGACAACGGCCCCGGCATCCCCGAGGAGAACCGCAAAAAGATATTCGAGCCCTTCTTCACCACCAAGCGCAAGACGAGCGGCTCCGGCCTCGGCCTTTCCATCACCTACGGACTGGTGAAGAAGCTCAGCGGCACCATCCGCGCGGACAGCGCCGTGGGCG
>JBFWJM010000293.1:0-4454 GCA_050253205.1 Desulfovibrionaceae bacterium | reverse complement strand
ATCTGTGGTCTGCGGGGGGCTCTCGGGTGTCATGCGCGCGGCCTGCGAAGGCGCGGCCGAAGCGGGCGGGCTGACCATCGGCATCCTGCCCGGGAACGACCGGAGCGCGGCCAACCCGTTCGTCGCAGTGCCCGTGGCCACGGGCCTTGGCCAGATGCGAAACGCCCTCGTGGTGGCCAACGGCCTCGGAGCCATCGCCATCAGCGGCGGGGCCGGGACCCTCTCGGAGATCGGCCACGCGCTCAAGGCGGGCAAGCCCGTGGTGGCCGTGGGCAACTGGGCCGGGCTGCCGGGCGTGCGCGGGGCCCAAAGCGCCCGCGAAGCCGTGGAAATCATGCTTGGACTGATTGGACGGATCGGAAGGTAATATATATGGAAGTGCTCTGGTCACCCTGGCGGCTGGACTACATCCTCGGGCCCAAGCCGGAGGAATGCGTGTTCTGCCTGCCGAAGGCCACCGACGAGGACGAGGAGCGCCTGGTGCTGCACCGGGGGAGCACCTGCTTCGTCATCATGAACAAATTTCCCTACAACAACGGGCACCTCATGGTCTGCCCGCTGCGCCACACCTCCTGCCTGACCACGCTCACGGAGGAGGAGCTGGTGGAATCCGCCCGGCTGGTGCGCATGGCCGTTTCCGTGCTGCACGAGGCCTTCACCCCCCAGGGGGTGAACGTGGGGCTCAACCTCGGCGTGGCCGCCGGGGCGGGCATCGCCGCGCACCTGCACTGGCAGCTCGTGCCGCGCTGGAGCGGCGACGCCTCCTTCATGGCCGTGTTTGCCGAAACCACCGTCATCCCCGAGCATCTGCAATCAACCTACAACCGTCTGAAGCCGCTCTTCGAGAAGCGAGCGGCCAAGGAGTAGCCATGCGTTACGTCAAACTGGCCCTGCTTGTGCTCTGCCTGGGAACCGCGTCCCTCTTCTTCATCCAGAACCAGACGCTGCTCCTCTCCACCATGGGCCTCAAGCTCGACCTCTTCGTCGTCAAGTTCGTGGTGCCCGAGGTGCCGCTCTACTCCGTTATCGTGGGGTCGTTCTTCTTTGGCGCGGTGCTCTGTCTCTTCTTCCTGCTCATGGACAAGATCCACTGCGCCTCGCAGCTGCGCTCCTGCCGCAAGCGGCTGCGCAGCCTGGAGGAAGAGGTGAATTCCCTGCGCAATCTCCCCTTGCAGGGCCAAGACCCGCTCGCCTCAAGCGTCGAGGGCGAAAGCCGCCCCGGCAGCGAAGAGGGAATGGGCGCCTAGGAGGCTCGCCATGTTCTGGAAGCTGTTCAGGAAATCGGCGCCATTCGCCACGCCCTCGGGCCAGGAGCGCAGCTCCGGCGCGCGCCTGGAGTTCATCCCCTCGCAGGATACCAGGGCGGCCATCGACGAGTTGTCCAACGTCGTGCGCAACAACTCCGAGGTGGTGGAAATCTACCTCGCCCTGGGCAGCCTCTACCGTTCGCAAGGTGAAATCGAACGCGCCATCCAGATACGCAACAACCTCATCGTGCGGCCCGGCCTGGACGAGGCGTTCAAGGCCAGGGCGTACTTCGAGCTGGGGCGCGACTTCCGCCGCGCCGGGTTTCTGGACCGTTCTGCCCAGGCCTTGCAAAAGGCCCGGGAGCTGGGGGGCGACCGCCAGGCCATCCTCCAGGAGGAGGCCAAGCTCGCGGCCCAGGCAGGGGACAACGAACGCGCCGCCCGGCTCTACGCCGACCTGGGCTTCCCCCCGGCGCAGGCGCACCACCTCGTGCAGCAGGCCAGGGAGCACCGCCGGGAGGGCGATGCCGCCAAGAGCGAGCGCAAGCTCAAGCAGGCGCTGAAGGCCTACCCCGGTTCCGTGGAGGCCTGGCTGGAACAGCTCATCCACGACCACGATTCCGGGGACGGTGCCCGCTTCGGCAAGACCCTGGCCAATGCGCTGGACGCTGTGGAGCCGGACCTGCGCTTCGTGCTGCTGGAGGGGCTCATCGAGCACGCCGCCAGCCAGCGGGAGTGCCAGCGCGACCCCATCGCCCAGGCCTGCCCTCCGGGCACGATGATCAATTTCGTGGACGACCAGCAGCTCCAGTCGCAGATCGTCCCGGCGCTGGACCGCCGGGCAGACGCCCTGCTCTCCTACTACGGGGCGCGGCTGCTGCTCATGTGCGGGTACGACGCCATGGCCAAGACCTGGCTGGAGCGCTGCCTGGAGCTGGAGCCGGACTTCTGGCTCGCGCGCCTGGAGCTCTTCCACCTCTCGCGCACAGCCCAGCCCCTGAGCCCCGAGTTCGAGCAGCAGTTGGAATTCTTCGTGGACCGCGCGCGGCACATCAAGCGCTTCGTCTGCCGCCGCTGCGGCCTGCGGCGCGATACGCTCTTCTTCGTCTGCCCGCGCTGCCAGAGCTGGCACTCCATCACCTTCCGAACCCAGATCAACCAGTAGCGGACGAACACGAACGCAAGAACGGGCCCGCACCGCCGGGCCGGACAGGGAGCCGTGGCGCAGCAAAGAAAACTCACTCCCATGCTGGAGCACTACCTGGGCGTCAAGGAGCAGTATCCGGACGCCCTGCTCTTCTACCGCATGGGAGACTTCTACGAACTCTTCTTCGAGGACGCGGAGGTGGCCGCGCGCGAGCTGCAAATCGCCCTCACCTCGCGCGACAGGACCGCCGAATCCAAGACCCCCATGTGCGGGGTGCCGCACCACGCGGTGGAGAACTACCTCGCCCAGCTCGTGGACAAGGGCTTCAAGGTCGCGGTCTGCGACCAGGTGGAAGACCCCAAGGAGGCCAAGGGGCTCGTCCGCAGGGAGGTCACGCGCGTGCTGACCCCCGGCACCGTCACCGAGGACGCCAACCTCTCCGCCAAGACCAACAACTACCTGGCCGCGCTCTGCTGGAACGCGGACAAGGGGCGCGGCGGCCTCACCTGGCTCGACTTCTCCACGGGCACCTGGGCGGGCATGGGCTCCAACAGGGAGACGGAGCTCTGGCAATGGGCCATGAAGGTGGCCCCGCGAGAGCTGCTGCTGCCCAAGGGCCTCGCCCCGCCCACGAGGCAGACGGACCTTGCCGCGCACATCACCGAGCTGCCCCCGCGCCCGGCCTTCGACCCGGAGCGAGCGGCCCGGGCCATGGCCGAGGCGCAGCACGTGGAGGACGTCTCCGTCCTCGGCCTGGGCGGCGAGCCCGAGCTGCTGCGCGCCTGCGGCGCGGTCCTGCACTACCTCGGGCAGACGCAGCTCGGCGGGTTCGACCACCTGGGCGAGTTCAACCTCGTGAACCTCGGGCGGCACCTGGTGCTCGACGAGGTTACCGAGCGCAACCTGGAAATATTCCGCAGGCTTGACGGCCGCACCGGGCGCGGCACCCTCTGGAAGGTGCTCGACGCCACCATGACCCCCATGGGCGGGCGCCTGCTGGAGCAGCGGCTCAAGACCCCCTGGCGCGAGCCCGGGCCCATCCTGCGCACCCAGGAGTGCGTGGCCTTCCTGCACGGGCGCGACGGCCTGCGCGCGGCCTTGAGAGAATTGCTCGACTCCGTCTATGACCTGGAGCGCCTCTCCACGCGCGTGGCCCTCGGGCGCGCCACGCCCAAGGACTACCTCGCCCTGCGCCGCTCGGCCCAGAACCTGGGGCCCATTCGCGGGCTGCTGGCCGCCGAGGAGCAGTCCTCCCAGGGCCTGGCCCAAGGCATGGCCCGGCTGCTCGGCAAGTGGGACGGCCTGGACGACATCCGCGCCCTGCTGGAGGCCGCGCTGGTGGATTCCCCCCCGCCGGTGATCACCGAGGGCGGGCTCTTTCGCCCCGGGTACGACGCCCGGCTGGACGAGCTCATCGGGCTCACCGAGCACGGCGAATCCGCCCTGCAATCGCTCCTGGAGCGCGAGCAGGCCGCCACGGACATCCCCAAGCTGAAACTCGGGTTCAACAAGGTCTTCGGCTACTACATCGAAATCTCCAAGCTCCACCAGGACAAGGTGCCGGAGCACTTCATCCGCCGCCAGACGCTTGTGAACTGCGAGCGCTACATCACCGAGGAACTCAAAGAGCTGGAGGAAAAGCTCCTCTCCGCCGCACAGGACAGACGCAACCTCGAATACGAGCTCTTCGCCGGGCTGCGCGCCCGGGTGGCCGAGGCCAGGCCGAGGTTCATGTTCATGGCCCACGCGCTGGCCGCGCTGGACTACTGGCAATGCCTGGCCGAGACCGCGCGAACCCGCTCCTGGTGCGCCCCCGAGATCGCCGAGACCATCGAGCTGGAGATCGAGGCCGGGCGGCACCCCGTGGTGGAGGACGCCCAGGGCGCCAACTACATCCCAAGCGACCTGCGCATGGACGAATCCCGGCGCATCCTGCTCATCACCGGGCCGAACATGGCGGGCAAGTCCACGGTGCTGCGTCAGGCGGCCATCCTGACCATCCTGGCGCAGATCGGGTCCTTCGTGCCCGCCAGGCGCGCGCGCATCGGATTGGCGGACCG
>JBFWJM010000292.1:0-4455 GCA_050253205.1 Desulfovibrionaceae bacterium | reverse complement strand
GAGTGAAGCGGACCCGAAGTGGACTCTTCTGTCCATGAGGGGCCGATGCGCTCCACGCAACGCCGCAGACGTGTCGTTTTCAGCGGGCCCGCAGGCGCGTGGAGTGAATCGGACCCGAAGTGGACTCTTCTGTCCATGAGGGGCCGATGCGCTCCACGCAACGCCGCAGACGCGTCGTTTTCAGCGGGCCCGGGTCAGTTTCCAGAGCCGGACCGTCTGATTCTGCCCCATAAGCGCCACCTTTTCCATACGCACCTGCTCGGCCCGCCAGCCGAGCCCGCGCAGCTGCTCCCACACGGGCCGGGAGACGCCGCGCTCCGGGTCGCCCACCACCACCTCGCCGCCCGGGGCGAGGCAGGAGCGCAATAGTGCCTCCACGGGCTCGAAGAAGCGCTTTTCGTAGAGGATGTCCCCGCCCCAGATGAACGGAAAGGCCCCGGGACGCAGGCCGGGCTCGCGCCAGTCCATGGCGGTGAACAGCGGGGCGCGCTCCTCGTCCAGGCCGTTGAGCGCGGCATTGGCCCGGGCGTGGCGCAGGGCTTCGGGTTCGTAATCCAGCGCCAGAACGCGCGCGCCGTGGCTCGCGGCCACGATGGCCGTCAGCCCCAGGCCGCAGCCGAGGTCGAGGCAGGGGCGGCCCGCCAGGCGCGCAGAGTTCTCGGCTATCCAGCCGCACAGGGGCACGGACGCGGGCCAGGGCTCCACCCAGTACGGCAGCCGTTCGTCGCCGTCGAGGTCGGCCTGGGTCATGTGCTCCCAGTAGGATTCCAGGTCACCGGGGCGGTCGAGCAGCCAGGTCTTCCCGGCGGCGACGACCTCCAGCCGCTGGAGGGTGTTCTCGCTTTTCGGGGCATTCCTGCGCATTCCGGGATTGTGACAGGTGGCCGTGCCATTTTCAAGGGCATGGTTATGCAAATACGTCTTTTTAATCTGGCGCGGTGTAACACGAAAAGAGCCGCCCCAAGGCGGCTCCTTCATAGGCTGGGAGAAACGGCAGCGCCCTATTCGCCCAGGTACGCCTTGCGGATTTCGGGGTTCTTGAGGAGCTTGGCCGCGTCGTCGTGGAGCACCACGTTACCGGTTTCGAGCACGTAGCCCCGGTTGGCGATGCCCAGGGCGAGGTTGGCGTTCTGCTCCACCAGGAGGATGGAGACGCCCTGCTCCGTGTTGATCTGCTGGACGATCTCGAAGATCTTCTGGACGATGATGGGAGCCAGGCCCAGGGAGGGTTCGTCGAGCAGCAGGAGCCGGGGCTGGGTCATGAGCGCGCGGGCGATGGCGAGCATCTGCTGCTCCCCGCCGGACATGGAGCCCCCCGCCTGGTGGCGGCGCTGGCGCAGGATGGGGAAGAGCTCGTAGGCCAGCTCCATGTCGCGCTTGATGCCCGCCTTGTCGTGGCGGTGGAAGGCACCCATGTCGAGGTTTTCCTCCACGCTGAGCCGGGGGAAGATGCGCCGCCCCTCGGGCACCTGGCAGAGCCCGCGCCCGGGCAGCTTGTCCGGGTTCACGTGGTTGATCTTCTCGCCCTGGAAGCGCACCTCGCCCGCCGAGGCCTTGACGATGCCGCAGATGGTCATGAGCGTGGTGGACTTGCCCGCGCCGTTGGCGCCGATGATGGTCACGATCTCGCCCTTTTCCACCTTGAGCGAGATGCCCTTGAGGGCCCGGATGCGCCCGTAGTGGGCGTTGACGTCGGTGAGTTCGAGGATGGTCTCCGCCATGGGTTTACTCCTTTTCCTCGCCGCGCTCGCCCATGCGCTTGGCGGGGATGAGCCCGGCCGGGCGCACGAGCATCATGATGGTCATGGCCCCGCCGAAGGCCAGCATGCGGTAGAGCTGGAACTCGCGGAAGAGCTCGGGCAGCGCGATGATGGCCACGGCTCCGAGGATGATGCCCGGGATGGAGGCCATGCCGCCCAGGACCACGATGGAGAGCACCAGGGCGGACTCCAGGAAGCTGAACGACTCGGGCGCGACAAAGCCCATGCGCGCGGCGAAGAACGCCCCGGCCATGCCGCCGAAGAGCGCGCCCATGGCGTAGGCCAGGAGCTTGTACATGTAGGTGTTCACGCCCATGAGCTCGGCGGCGGTCTCGTCCTCGCGGATGGCCTCCCAGGCGCGGCCTATGCGCGAGAAGTTCAGGCGGTTCACGCCGATGATGGTCAGGATGGCGAGGCCGAGAATGACGTAATACAGGTCGCCCAGGCTGCGCAGGGCCACGGCCTCCACATGGAACCCGCCCTCCAGGCTGGGGGCCCAGATGGTCATGGGCCGGGCCGAGACGCCGTTGGGACCGTTGGTCAGGCTCATCCAGTTGTTGAGGATGATGCGCACGATCTCGCCGAAGCCCAGCGTGACGATGGCCAGGTAGTCGCCGCGCATGCGCAGCGTGGGGTAGCCGATGATGCAGCCCGCCGTGGAGGCGAAGACGGCCGCCAGGGGCAGGCAGAGCCAGAACGGCAGGCCGAAGTACATGGAGCACAGGGCGTAGGTGTACGCGCCCACGCCGTAGAAGGCGATGTAGCCGAGGTCGAGCAGGCCGCAGAGGCCGATGACGATGTTCAGCCCCAGGCCGAGGCAGACGTAGATGAGCACGGAGATGACGATGTCGTGCACGCGGCGCTCGGTGAACTGCGGCAGGGCGAGCATGAACAAGAAGATGAGCAGCAGCCAGACCCAGGTGGGCACCCTGGCGATGCGCGAGCGCAGGGGGGCGGTTGCGGTGTCGATGGTCGTGGCCACGGGGGTGAAGGTGCCGCGCCGCTTGAGCATGTAGAGGGTCATGAGCACCGTGCCCGTGACGAAGATGGGCAGCCAGGCCCCGAAGCTCTTGTGGAAGGTGATGACCCCGTCCGAGCCGAGATCCATGAGCGGCCAGAGCAGGAAGTAGAGCCAGGCCATGCCGAGGGCGAACTTGAGCCAGGCGTTTCTAGACTCGCGTGTCATCGACGTTCTCCCCCATGATGCCTGTGGGACGGAAATAGAGCACCCCGATGAGGATCAGGAACGCCCACACGTCCTTGTATTCCCCTCCGGCCGGGATGTAGGCTGCGGCCATGATCTCCACCATGCCGATGATCAGCCCGCCGATCATGGCGCCGGTGATGTTGCCGATGCCGCCGAGGACTGCGGCGGCGAAGGCCTTGATGCCGGGCACGAAGCCCATCTCGAAGCGCACGGAGCCGTAGTAGAAGCCCACCATGATGCCCGCCGCGGCGGCCAACCCCGCGCCGATGGCGAAGGTGGTGCGGATGACGCTGTCGGAGTTGATGCCCACCAGGGCGGACATGATCTTGTCCTGCGCGGTGGCGCGCATGGCCCGGCCGATGCGTGTCTTGAAGACGAGGGCGTTGAGCAGCAGGAGCAGGACCACGGTGACCGCGAGGATCATGAGCTGCATGGGGTTGATGGTCACCCCGCCGACCTCGAAGGAGTTGCCGAAGATGTTCGCCGTGGAGGGGTACGCCTTGTCGTACACGCCCTGGGTGAGCATGAGGCCGTTTTGCAGGAAGATGGACATGCCCAGCGCCGAGAGCAGCACGGACAGGCGCGAGGAGTGCCGCAGCGGCTTGTAGGCCACCTGCTCCACGGCCATGGCCAGCATGGCGCAATAGCCCATGGTCAGGACCATGGCCAGGCCGATACACATCCAGGGATGGGTCTCCATGTAGCCGTTGGCGGCCAGGAAGGAGAGGATGATCACGCCCATGTACCCGCCGGCGGCGAAGAACTCGCCGTGCGCGAAGTTGATGAGCTGGATGATGCCGTAGACCATGGTGTAGCCCAGGGCGATGAGGGCGTAGACGCCCCCGAGGGTCAGCCCGTTGAGGAGCTGCTGGAGGAAATAGCTGAAAGTATATTCCATACGCTCGAACCCGGTGCCTTCAAAAGAAGGGGGAGGCTCGGGCCTCCCCCTTTCGTTGATGTCTTCAGAACCGCCCGACTACATCTCCGCGCCGGTTGCGGGGTCCCAGAACGGCACGAACTTGCCGTCCACGACCTTGTAGATGATGTAGTTGGAGCCGGAGTCGCCGTTCTCGGCGAACTTGACGTGCTTGGAGGCACCCTGGAAGTCGAGCTTCAGCATGGCCTCGCGCACGGCGGCCGGGTCCGTGGAGCCGGCGGCCTTGATGGCGTTGAGCAGCGACATGGCGCAGTCGTAGGCGTAGGCGGAATATGCGCCCACCTGGCCGTACTTGGAGTTGGCCTCCACGAACTTCTTGTAGGTCTCGGTCTCGGTGTCGGTGTAGCCGAAGGTCAGGCAGGCACCCTCGGCGGCTTCCTTGGCGATCTCCATCAGCTGCGGATGGTACACGGCGTCCTGGCCCATGGCCTGGGCGGTGATGCCCATGCGCGCGGCCTGGATGAGCATGAGCGCGCCGGTGGCGGAGTTCTGGAGGGAGACGTAGAACACGTCGGGGTTCATGGCCTTCACCTTGGTGAGCACGGCGGAGT
>JBFWJM010000291.1:0-4463 GCA_050253205.1 Desulfovibrionaceae bacterium | reverse complement strand
AGATATATCAGCAGTTCAAGCCAGAGGGGGTACCCCCTCTGGCTTGCCCGAAAAAGGCGGCATAGCCCATGAATCTGTCCACCTTAGTTTTGCCGCTGACTGGTCCGAAGAAGTGAACCCACTTCTCTTAATAGTCCCCATAATGACATACTGCCAACCCTTGATAGTTTACTCCAATAGCATGAGCAAGCGCTACGCAAGTCAAGGCTTATATTTCGAGTGATCTCAAAAAAGTGAGCCATGTCAACCTCGCATATCTTCTCAGCATCATAGTTGCTTGTCATATTTCTTAAGTCAGCAATTCCAACATGGGCATCTTTTTTTTCGTTTTTGATAGCAACTTCGAATCCGAGGTTTCGGTAAAATTGATTTCTTTTCTCAGCCATATCACCACTGTATGAAGAAATTCCATCTACAATGATCGGGCTATTGGTCAGGGAAGTAGCGGTGTTTCTGAGCAAAACCATCATGTATGTGCCTAGCCCAAGCCCTCTAAATTCATCTTGGATTATCAAGAACTTACTAAAGGCTGCCCTTGATTGCTTTTTGCCAACGGACAGCGTGAGATCAAATGACTCGTCGTCAATTTTTGTCTTCCAAGATTGATTTCCTTTGATTTCAAAATGCCATTTTGGAGAACATTTAATCCTGTATTCGGGGGGAGTGGAAAGAATTTCCCGCTCGACCATTACAAAATGCATGTTTTTGTCATCAGATAATCTTAAAATTTGAACGAAATGCTGGGACACAATCGCTTGATTAGTTTTCTTCATTGCGATTTCCTCTCCCTTTCCCTGCCAGCCGATCAGCCAGCCTGGCCGTCCTGAGATGGCTGTAGCGCTTGAGCATCTGCATGCTTTTGTGGCCACTGATCTGCGCGATCTCGATGGCGTCGAGATCGGTGTTCTCGAAGAAGCGCGAAATAGCCTCGTGTCGCAGATCGTGGAAGGTCAGGCCGGTGATGTCTGCCTCCGCTGTCGCACGTCGGAACGCCTTGGTGATCGAGTCTGGGCTCATCTTGAAGACTGATCCTTGAATGTCGCGGGGAAGGGCCTTCAGTATCTCGAGAGCGGCAGGAGAGAGCGGCACTGTGCGAGCCGTGCTGTTTTTCGTGCGAGGCAGGTGTAGGGAGCGGTTCGGGATGTCAACCTGGTTCCATCGTAGGTCTGCGAGCTCGGAACGGCGCATGGCCGTCTCCAGCGCGAATTTGAGGATGGGCTTGAGGCTGTCGCTCGCGGCTTCGTAAAGCCGCTGCTCCTCGTCACCTTCCAGCCGACGGGTGCGGCCGCCAGGCAGCTTGGGCTTGTGCACGAGCTGCACGGGATTGGCCAGGCTTTCCATGCCCCAGTCGCGCCTAGCCACCTCAAAAAGCTTCGAGAGTAGGGCGAGGTCCAAACGGATCGTATTTGCGGTCACACCCTCGGCCTCGCGCTCCTTGATGAAGGCTGCGATAGTCTTGCCGCGTATGGCGGCTAGGGGGAGGGCGGTGAATTGGCGTCTCTTGAGGCCTCGGATCCGGCGCTCCTCCTTGTCTGGATGGGCGAGGCCAGGAACATGTTCGACCAAGTAGCGGTTCAAGGCCTCATTCACGGTCGTGCTCTCGGCCTCGGCACGACTGATGAACACGCCCCGGCTCATTTCCGATTCGATCTCGGAGGTCCAGTCAATGGCGTCCTGTTTTCGCTCAAATGTCTTCGACTGAGTAGGGTGGCCCTTCTTTCGGATTCGTGCTTCCCACTGGTAGGGGCCGCGTTTTCGGATGGTCGCCATGCTCCACCTCCTGATGACGTAGTGGAGCATATTTGGAGCAAAAAAGGAAGGGCTCACGAGATTTGTCTCGTAAGCCCCTGATTTTCTGGAGCCAGGAAGGCGACTTGAACGCCCGACCTGCTGATTACGAATCAGCTGCTCTACCAACTGAGCTATCCTGGCCTGGTGGGGCCTTCGCGCGGCCCGGGGAGGGCGGCGGAAGAAAGATTGCATATCCATGCGCGCCGTGGGCGTCAAGGGGAAAATGGCCCGCGAGGGGCGCTGGCGGGCGCGGGGTCATGTTTTTGCCGCCTTGCCTGCGGAGGCGGGGCCTTGGGCGGGCGCGGCTGCGGCGCTCCTGGCCGTCTCCAGGCGCTTTCGGGGCATGCGGATGGTGAAGCGCGTGCCCCGGCCGGGCTCGGAGTCCACGCGGATGTTCCCGCCGTGCTTCTCCACCACCTGCCCGGCGATGAACAGGCCGAGCCCCGTGCCCCGGTCGCCCTTGGAGGAGAAGAACAGCGTAAAGACCTTCTCCCTGGTGGGCTCGTCCATGCCCGTGCCGTTGTCCTCCACGGTGAAGACCACGTCCGGCCCCGAGGCCGAAGCCGTGAAGACCACCGCGTGGCGCTCCTTGGCGCGGTCAGCCGCGCAGGCCTCCACGGCGTTTTCCAGCATGTTCACCAGCGCGGGGGCGAGCGCCCCGGCATCCGCCTCGAAGGCTCCGAGGCCCGGCGAAATCTGCGCCAGGAACTCCAGCCCGGCGGCCCTGGCCCTGGGCTCGGCCACCTCGGCCACGCCCTCGGCGAAGCGCGCGGCGTCCACCTCGGCCAGGTGCAGCTCCCGGTCCTTGGCGTAGTAGAGCACGTCAAGCATCATGGAGCGGATGCGCGCGGTCATCCCGCGCACCACCCGCCACCCCGCGCGGACCATCTCCGGGTCCTCCCGCTTGAGGCCGGATTCCACCCGGTACATGCCGCCGTCCAGCGCGGTGAGCAGCCCCTTGACGCTGTGCGAGACCGAACCCAGCAAGAGCCCCAACGAGGTCAGGTGGTCCTGCAGCTCGCGTATCTGCGTGATGTCCGTGGAGAGCTCCAGCACCTGCACCACCTCTCCGGCGGCGTCGGCTATGGGCGCGGTCTGCACCAGCAGATGGTGCGCCCGGCCGTCCGCCCCGCGGACCACCTCCTCTGTCTCGTGGCTGGCCCCGTCCGCCAGGGTGGCGGCCACGGGGCAGTTCTCCCTGCGGCCCCCGCGCCGCTGGGTGGCCACCTCCCCGGGGCGCACGTCGAAATCGGCCTTGTAGCGCCGATTGGTCTCCAGCAGGCGAAACTCCCTGTCCTGCACGGAGATGGCGCAGGGCACGGCGTCGAAGAGCTGGCGGAAGCGGTGCTGCGAGAAGAGCAGCTCGCCCTTGAGGCGCTGGGCCTCCTCCTGGTCCACGGAAATCTCCAGCACGTATTCCACGTCGTGCTCGCCCTTGATGGGCGCGGTGTGCACGGTGACGGGTATCTCGCGGCCATCGAGGGTTCGCACCACCTCGTCGGAGCGCTGGCCCTGCCCGGTGCGGAAGGTCTTGGACACGGGGCACTCGTCGTCCCCGCGCTTCCTCTCGCAGTAAATTTCCCAGGAATTGGCCCCCACCTTGTCGCCCAGGCGGTCCTTGTAGAGCTGGTTGGTGGCCACGATCTCCAGGTAGGGGTCGTGCAAGGAGACGAGGCAGGGCAGCTCGTTGAACACGCCGCCGTGCTCCACCTCCGCCGCCACGCCCGAGAGCGCCCGGGTGAGCCCCTCCACCACCTGGCAGGCGGCGAGCTGGCGCTCCGTGGCCAGGAGCAGCTCGCTCTTCTCCTCCACGAGGCGCTCCAGGTTCTCGGTGTGCTCGCGCAGGGCGGCGCGCATGTCGATGCGCTCCCTGGCGCGCTTGAGGGCGATGCACAGGGCGTCGGTGTTGATGGGCTTGGTGACGAAGTCGCAGGCGTCGAGCTGGAGGGACTTGATGGCCAGGTCCATGTCCCCGTGCCCGGTGATCATGATGACCTCGGCGTCCTTGTCCCGCTCCTTGACGGCCTGGAGCAGGTCGAGGCCGCTCCTGCCCGGCATCTTCACGTCCGTGAGCACGATGGACGGGCGGCGCTCGTCGAAGAGCTCCAGGGCCTCGTCGACGTTTTGCGCGCAGTGGACCTCATGGCCGAGGTCGGCCAGGGCGATGGAGAGCACGGTGCGGATGCCGGGCTCGTCGTCCACCAGGAGGATGCGTTCGGCCATGGGGATTCCCGTTGGCCGCGCCCAGGGAGGCGGGCGCGGCCTGTCGGTGACGCGTCCGGCGCCCTGCTAGGCGAGGGCGTCCCGGACGATTTGCAGCACCTGTTCGGGGTCGAAGGGCTTGTTCACGGTGGCCACGGCCTTGCGGATGGCCAGGTGGATGCCCGAGAGCCCGCTGATGACCACCACGGGGGTCTCGGCCAGCTCGGGGTCCTGGCTGAACTTGCGGTAGAAGCGCGGGCCCCATTCGTTGGGCATTTCCAGGTCGAGGGTCACGAGGTCCGGCTTCTCGGCGGCCATGACCTCCAGGGCCTGGTCGCCGTCGGCGGCGGAGCAGGTGGCGTAGCCGTTGTCCTCGAACAGGGTCACCAGGTAGTCCACGATATGCGGATCGTCGTCCACGACCATGATCTTCTTCGACATGATGCACCTCGTTGTTGTGTTTATCGTTT
>JBFWJM010000290.1:0-4492 GCA_050253205.1 Desulfovibrionaceae bacterium | reverse complement strand
AACATGACCGAGCTGGAGCTCTCCGAGTTCATCAAGGAGCTTGAGGAGAAGTTCGGCGTTTCCGCCGCCGCCCCCGTCGCCGCCGTGGCTATGGCCCCCGGCGCGGCCGCCGATGCCGGCGCCGCCGAGGACGAGCAGACCGAGTTCAACGTTGTGCTGACCTCCGCCGGCGACAACAAGATCGCCGTCATCAAGGCTGTTCGCGCCATCACCGGCCTGGGCCTGAAGGAAGCCAAGGCTCTGGTGGACGAGGCTCCGAAGCCGGTCAAGGAAGGCGTCTCCAAGGACGAGGCCGCCGACCTCAAGAAGCAGCTGGAGGAAGCCGGCGCTGGTGTTGAAGTCAAGTAACACTTCCGTCATAACGGCCAAAGAGCGCAACCCCGCAGCGGGGTTTGCGCTCTTTGCGCTGTAGACGTTGTGTGTTTTCACGGCCACAACGCAACCCAACCCTTAAAACCATAACGTTCCGAAACCCTTTCGGAATTGGCCGTCGAGGGCCAGAAGACCCGCTCCGGCGGAGTCGGTTGCAACCCCAACCCACCTACGAGGGTACAATGGTTCAGCTCAGAAAAGAATTCGGAAAAATCAAGCACGCCCTGCCCATTCCCCACCTGCTCAGCCTGCAGGTGGACTCCTACCTCAAGTTTCTCCAAGCCGACGTTCCTCCGGCCAGCCGGGAGGACATCGGGCTCGAGGGCGTTTTCCGCTCGGTTTTCCCCATCGAGGACTTCAACAGGACCGCGAGCCTCGACTATGTCAGCTACGAGATCAACGAGCCCAAGTACGACATGGACGAGTGCATCTCCAAGGGGCTGACCTACGAGGCGCCCGTGCGCATCAAGGTCCGTCTCGTCGTCTACGACGTCGACGAGGAGTCCGAGACGCGGACCATCCGCGACATCAAGGAGCAGGACATCTACTTCGGTACGATCCCGCTCATGAGCGACAAGGGCACCTTCATCATCAACGGCACGGAGCGCGTCATCGTCAACCAGCTCCAGCGCTCCCCCGGCATCATCTTCGAGCATGATTCCGGCAAGACCCATTCCAGCCGCACGGTGCTCTACTCCTGCCGCATCATCCCCATGCGCGGCTCCTGGCTCGACTTCGACTTCGACCACAAGGACATCCTCTACGTGCGCATCGACCGCCGCCGGAAGATGCCCGCCACGATCCTGCTCAAGGCCATGGGCATGTCGAACCAGGACATCCTGGACTACTTCTACGACATCGAGCAGTACCGCCTGGACGGCCACAAGGTCGAGCGCGTGCTCAAAGACGACCAGTTCCGCAAGGAAGTGGCCTACGTGGACCTGCCCGGGCCCGACGGCACGGTCATCGTCAAGCAGGGCAAGAGCCTGACCAAGGGCGGCTACAAGAAGCTCATCCGCTCCGGCGCGCAGGCCATGGAAGTGGACCCCCATTCCCTGGTGGGCCAGTTCCTGGCGGCGGACGTGGTGGACGGCAACGGCGAGGTGCTCGCCCAGGCCGCCGAGGAACTCACCGAGAAGACCCTCGAATACATCCGCGACGCGGGCGTGAAGGAGCTGAAGCTCCTGTTCACCCAGGGCGCGGAGGTCTCCTCCTCCATCCGCGACACGCTGATGCTCGACAAGACCACGGACATGGAGAGCGCGCAGATCGAGATCTACCGCCGCCTGCGCCCCAGCTCCCCGCCGACCCCCGAGATCGCGGCCGGGTTCTTCGAGAACCTGTTCCGCTCGGCGGACTACTACGACCTCTCCTCCGTGGGCCGCTACAAGCTCAACTCCCGCCTGGGCCTGGACCAGCCGCTGGAGAAGCGCACCCTCGCCAACGAGGACATCCTCACCGCCGTGCGGGTGCTCTCCCGGCTCAAGGACTCCCACGGCCCGGCGGACGACATCGACCACCTGGGAAACCGCCGCGTGCGGCCCGTGGGCGAGCTGGTGGAAAACCAGTACCGTATCGGCCTCGTGCGCATGGAGCGCGCCATCAAGGAGCGCATGAGCCTCCAGGAAGTGGCCACGCTCATGCCCCACGACCTGATCAACCCCAAGCCCGTGGCCGCGGTGCTCAAGGAGTTCTTCGGAACCTCCCAGCTCTCGCAGTTCATGGACCAGACCAACCCGCTCTCCGAGGTCACCCACAAGCGCCGCCTCTCGGCGCTGGGCCCCGGCGGCCTCACGCGCGAGCGCGCGGGCTTCGAGGTGCGCGACGTGCACACCTCGCACTACGGCCGCATCTGCCCCATCGAGACGCCGGAAGGTCCGAACATCGGCCTCATCGTCTCCCTGACCACCTTTGCCAAGGTGAACGACTACGGCTTCATCGAGACGCCGTTCCGCATGGTCAAGGACAACAAGGTCACCTCCGAGGTGATGTACATGGACGCGACCCGGGAGCAGGGCGAGGTGGTGGCCCAGGCCAACGCCCCGCTGGGTTCCCAGGGCGAGTTCCTCAACGAGCTGGTCACCGCGCGCATCTACGGCGACGTGACCATGACGCCGCGCGAGGAAGTCACGCTCATGGACATCAGCCCGAGCCAGATCGTGTCCATCTCCGCCGCGCTCATCCCCTTCCTGGAGCATGACGACGCCAACCGCGCGCTCATGGGCTCCAACATGCAGCGCCAGGCCGTGCCCCTGCTCAAGGCCGAGATGCCGCTGGTGGGCACGGGCATGGAGGGCGCCGTGGCGAGGGACTCCGGTGCCTGCCTGCTGGCCGAGGCCGACGGCGTGATCCACTTCGTGGACGCCGAGCGCGTCATCGTGGCCTACGACGGCGGAACCATCTACCCCGACTCCGGCGGCGTGCGCCACTACGAGCTTCAGAAGTGGCACAAGTCGAACCAGAACTCCTGCTTCGGCCAGGTGCCCAGGGTCCAGGTGGGCCAGCGCGTCAAGAAGCGCGACGTCCTCGCCGACGGCCCCGCCATTCAGGACGGCGAGCTGGCCCTCGGCAAGAACCTGCTCGTGGCCTTCATGCCCTGGTGCGGGTTCAACTACGAGGACTCCATCCTCATCTCCGAGCGCATGGTCAAGGAGGACGTGTTCACCTCCGTGCACGTGGAGGAGTTCGAGGTCGTGGCCCGGGATACCAAGCTCGGACCCGAGGAGATCACCCGCGACATCAGCAACGTCTCCGAGGAAATGCTCAGAAACCTCGACGATTGCGGCATCATCCGCCTGGGGGCGCCCGTGCAGGCCGACGACATCCTCGTGGGCAAGATCACGCCCAAGGGCGAGACCCAGCTGACCCCCGAGGAAAAGCTCCTGCGCGCCATCTTCGGCGACAAGGCCCGCGACGTGAAAAACACCTCCCTCAAGGTTCCGCCGGGAATCGAGGGCACCGTGGTGGACGTCAAGGTCTTCAACCGCCGCAGCGGCGAGAAGGACGACCGCACCCGACAGATCGAGCAGTACGAGCTCGACAAGCTGGACATGAAGGAGCAGAAGCACATCGCCGCCCTGGGCGACGCCGTGCGCGAGAAGGCCTGGGCCGCCGTCGGCGGGGCCAAGCTGGGCAAGGACCTGTCCGGTTCCAAGAAGGGTTCCGTGCTCGTCGCCAAGGGCAAGAAGCTCGACCGCGCCGCCCTGGACGAAGCCCCCATCAAGAAACTGGCGGGCATCTTCGAGACGCTGGCACACAATGAAGCCGTGCGCGACCTGCTCGCCGAGTACGACCGCCAGGTGAAATACATCCAGGCCGTCTACGACAACAAGCGCGAGAAGGTCACCGAGGGCGACGACCTGCCCCCCGGGGTCATCAAGATGGTCAAGGTCTACGTGGCCGTGAAGCGCAAGCTCGCGGTGGGCGACAAGATGGCCGGACGCCACGGCAACAAGGGCGTTGTCTCCTGCATCCTCCCCGCGGAGGACATGCCCTTCTTCGCCGACGGCACTCCCGTGGACATCGTGCTGAACCCCCTCGGCGTGCCTTCCCGTATGAACATCGGGCAGATCATGGAGACCCACCTGGGCTGGGCCGCACGAGAGATCGGCAAGCAGCTCAACGAGATGCTCGAATCCGGCGAGATGACCAAGGCAGTGCGCGACGAGGCCAGACGCCTCTTCGACTCCGAAGAGATCAACGAACTCATGGATACGCTCTCCGACGAGGAGCTCATCGAGTCCGTGAAGGCGCACCGCAAGGGCATCATCACCAAGACCCCGGTCTTCGACGGTGCCATCGAGGACGAGCTCTGGGGCATGCTGGAGCGCGCGGGCCTGCCGGACGACGGCAAGGTCGTGCTCTTCGACGGCCGCACCGGCGAGCCGTTCCACTCCCGCGTCACCGTGGGCATCATGTACATCCTCAAGCTGCACCACCTCGTGGACGAGAAGATCCACGCCCGGTCCACCGGCCCTTACAGCCTCGTCACCCAGCAGCCGCTGGGCGGCAAGGCGCAGTTCGGCGGCCAGCGGCTCGGCGAGATGGAAGTCTGGGCCCTGGAGGCCTACGGCGCGGCCTACCTGCTCCAGGAGTTCCTGACCGTCAAGTCCGACGACGT
>JBFWJM010000289.1:0-4512 GCA_050253205.1 Desulfovibrionaceae bacterium | reverse complement strand
GCGAGGTCCACATACCCCAGGAGATGTTCAATGTAAGCCTCGCGGCATTCGATGTCCTTGATGCTCCCGGCCTGTGCGGCCACGGGACCTCCAGGGGCCTTCGTGCGGTCGCGGATGGCGAAAAGGCCCGTGTCGCCGCTGATGGGCCTTGCCTCCTCGCGCACAAGCTTCATGCCGTTCCAGTCCGCCGGGTTATGGCTCGCCGTGACCATGATCCCGCCGTCCAAGCCGAGGTGTGCCGTAGCGAAATAGACCTCCTCGGTGCCACATTCACCCAGGCGCAGGGCATCGCAGCCACTATCGGTCAATCCCCGACACAGCGCCCCGGCCAACCCGGGACTGCTCAACCGGATGTCGTGCCCCACGCAGCAGCGCCGCGCGCTGAGCCATTGCGCCATGGCGCGGCCCATGCGGTAGGCCAAGTCCTCGTTCAATTCGCCGGGCACCCGCCCGCGCACATCGTAGGCCTTGAAGCAGCGCATCGTTCACTCCGCCAAGGCCGGAGAAGCTTCCTCAGGCGACTCCTCGGTAAGGGCCCCTTCTGGACGGGTTCTGCTCCGGCCGTACACATCCTCGAAACGCACAATGTCGTCCTCGCCAAGATAGGCTCCGGTCTGGACCTCGATGAGCTCCAGGGGGATGTTTCCGGGGTTGGCGAGCCGATGAACGTGGCCCACGGGGATGTAGGTGGATTGGTCCTCGGTGAGCAGAAACTCGCGCTCGCCGTTGGTCACCTGGGCCGTGCCGCTGACCACGACCCAATGCTCGGCCCTGTGGTAGTGCTTTTGCAGCGACAGCACCTGCCCCGGCTTGACCGTGATCCGCTTGACCTGGAAACGGCCGCCCCGGTCCATGGACTCGAAGCTTCCCCAGGGTCGGTAAGTCTTGCGGTGGGCCACTGCCTCCTCGCGCCCCTCAGCGCGCAGGCGAGAGTAGACCTCCTTGACCAGTTGCGGACGGTTGCGGTCGGCCACGAGCACGGCGTCGGCCGTCTCCACCACGATGACGTCGCTCAGTCCCAGCGCGCAGACCAGATGGCCCTCTGCATGGAGGTAGCAGTTCTCGGATTGTTCGGCCAGGACGTCTCCGCGCAGGACGTTGCCTGAGGCGTCCTTTCCGCCTTCGTCGTAGAACGCCCCCCAGGTGCCCAGGTCGCTCCAGCCAGCCCGCAACGGCACCACGGCGCAACGGTCCGTCTTTTCCAGGACCGCGCGGTCGAAGCACTCGGCCCGACATCCCGAGAACGCCGCTTCGCCCAGGCGGATGAAGTCGAGATCGCGCGTTGCGGAAGACACGGCCGCGCGGCAGGAGGATAGGACGTCCGGTGCGTGATTGCCGAGCTCCTCAAGTACCGTGCCTGCCCGGAGCAGAAACATGCCGCTGTTCCAGCAATACCTGCCGGAGGCGAGGTAGGCCTTGGCGGCTGCGAGGTCCGGCTTTTCGACGAAACGCTCCACCGCAAAGCCCTCCTCGCGGATAGGCGAGCCCTCAAGGATGTAGCCGTATCCTGTCTCCGGGACGGTTGGCTCTATGCCGAAGGTCACGAGCCAGCCTTCGCGGGCCAGGGCTGCTCCGTGCTCCACGGCTCGGCGCAGCATCTCCCGGTCGTGGATCACGTGGTCTGAAGGCATGATGAAGAGAAGGTCGTCCGGGTCCGCCAGCAGGGCGGCCACGGCTACCGGGGCCGCGGTGTCCCGGCCCATCGGCTCCAGCACGATCTCTCCTTTGCTGCCGAGCTGTTCCCGCTGTTCCGCCACCCAGAACCGATGCTCCTGGTTGCAGATGGCCATGACAGGTCCAGCCCCCTGCTCCTCCAGGGCATTTGTCACTGCCTGGGCGCGCAGGATGGTTTCCTGCAGCAGGGTCAGATTGCCGTGCACCGCGAGAAACTGTTTCGGGTACAGCTCCCGGGAGAGTGGCCAAAGGCGGCTGCCCTTTCCTCCGCAAAGCACCACGGGTCGAATCATGACGGTCCCTCAATGCGGGACTCGTGGTCCCGGTGGAGCATTCCCCAAAAAAACGGCCCGGGCGTCTTAGCCAGGGCCGGAGCCGAAAGCGTTCCCCGCCCCGCGAGGCCGCTCATCCACGCAGGGCGATGCCCTGCTTCTTGAGCAGTTCGTAGAGGCGGGCCTTGGAGAGCCCGGAAATCTCGCAGGCCTTCTGGTGCGAGCCTTCGCTTATCTCCACGAGATGCCGGAAATATTCCTTTTCCAGCTCGTCCACCACCAGCCGCCGGGCGGTCTTGAAGCTGGGCAGGTCCTTGTTGGCCGCGAAGCGGGAGGCCAGCGCCGCGCCCGAGCACCTGGTCAGGCAGGCACCCTCGCCCTCCAGCCCCGCCGCCACCTTCTTGAGGCTCCCCACGCGGATGTCCACCGGAAGATGCTGCACCAGGAGCAGCTCGTCGTGCATGGCCATCTCGAAGGAGTAGTAGACCGCGTTGATGAGCTCGCGGATGTTGCCCGGCCAGTCGTACTCCAGCATGGTCCGGCGGTATTCGTCGGACATCTGCTTTGCCGAGGCGTTCTTCTCGGAGCACACGCGGCCGAGGTAGTGGTCGAGCAGGGTGGCGATGTCCGCCCTGCGCTCGCGCAGCGGCGGGATGCCGATGAGAATGCCCGTCAAGCGATAATAGAGATCCTGACGGAAGTCGCCATCCTCCACCATGGCCTTGAGGTCGCGGTTGGTGGCGGCGATGAGCCGGAAGTTGCTCTTCAGCTCCTTGGCCGAGCCCACGGGCCGGAAGCGCTGCTCCTGCAGTACGCGCAGCAGGGAGCGCTGCTGCTGTAGTTCCAGCTCGCCCACCTCGTCGAGAAACAGCGTGCCCCCGCAGGCGAGCTTGAACAGGCCCGTGCGGTCGTCCGTGGCCCCGGTGAAGGCCCCCTTGGTGTGGCCGAAGAGGATGCTCTCCGTCAGGGTCTCGGGGATGTTCGTGCAGTCCATGACCACGAACGGGCCGTCGTGGCGCTGGCTGTTGTCGTGGATGGCCCTGGCGAAGAGCTCCTTGCCCGTTCCGGTTTCGCCGTAGATGAGCGTGCTGATCTGGCAGTTGGCCGCCTTGGAGGCCGCGTCCAGGCACATCTGGAGCTTGGCGCTGGAGCCGACGATGCCGGGCCGCTTGAAGGAGGACTTGCCGTTGCCGTTGCGTTTGTTGTCGCGAAAACGCATGGCCCGGCGGATGGTCAGCTTGACGTTGCGCACGGAGCAGGGTTTGGTGAGGTAGTCCCAGGCTCCCTTCATGATGGCCGCCTCGGCGGATTCCAGGGAATCCCCACTCGTGACGAGCACCACCGTCGGCTCTCCGGGAAACTGCTGCAACGAGGAAATCTGCTCCACGCCGCTGCCCTCGGGCAGTTCGCTGCCCACGAATATCAGATCGTAGGCCTCATCCCCGCGCATTGCTCGTGCCTCGCGCATGGAACCGCAGGCGCTGCAATGAAACGTCTCGTCACCGAGCATCCCCAGAAACGAATCGCAAAAACTCCTGTCCTGATCAATCAGCAGGATGCGAACGATCCCGTTTCCGATTCCGGACGGATCGTGATCGGTTTGATAGATGCCCATAAGCATATTTTCCTCGAAGGAGAACTTCTATCACAGCAAAAGAATAAGTCAATAAGGATAACGAAGCAATACCTGGGAAAAACCCACATTTTATGGCAGGGCTTTTCCCTAGTCCGGCATTACCGGAACTCCATATCCTGGTCATGCCCAGCGCCCTTCACCTCAAGATGCATGAGAATAGGAAAAGTTGCAGCCAGGAGCCCCGTAAAGATACTTCGGGTAACTCGGGAAGAATACCTAGGGGAAAAGCGATAGCGGAGAATCAAAGACACCCGCCCGGGAAGAGGACGCAAGAAAGGCCCCAGGTCATCGACCTGAGGCCTTGGTTTTCGTGGTGGAGACGATGAGACTTGAACTCACGACTTCTGCCTTGCGAAGCTAAATTATGCACCTGCAAGGCCAGGAAAAGTATGTAAAGACTAGCTGCCTGCCCCCTCTTTCCGGGGGGTGCTGTATCCCAAAAGGTGAATTCGGGGTGAATTCACCCCGTCGCGTTTTTGCCCTTAGCCAGCCTGCGATCATCGTCGCGACCGCGTCAGCGGGCGCGTCCATAGGGGACGCCACGCCTCCCCGTGCCCCTCTCCCCCCATTTATAGGAAAGCAACCGAGAAGGTCTAAGTCTAGCACCTGCCGGACACCTGTATGTTTGGGTCCTCCCTACATATTCCGCCATGCGGGACTAGTCGACCTCGGCTCTCGCCCGCGTGGTGGTGTTTTGATTTTTTACAATTTTACAATTCGTGCAGGCTGTTGCCTGGCTCAAGCTCAATTTCGAGGTGCCGATGTCCACTGAAGAAATCAAACAGGCGGTCGCAACTGAACGAGCCGAGCAGGAAAAGGCGAAGGCCGAAAAGGCCAAGAAACAGAAAGATGATTCTCCTACCGCCGGGGCACAATTCTTCGAGCAGCTCAAGATCGACTTCGAGGACAACCACCTCGGAGACGCCAGAC
>JBFWJM010000288.1:0-4513 GCA_050253205.1 Desulfovibrionaceae bacterium | reverse complement strand
CAGCATGGCGTTGTTCTTCACGTTGATGAAGAATTCGTTGGCGGCGGAGTTCGGCTCCGCGCTGCGGGCCATGGCGATGGTGTATTCCTTGTTCTTCAGGCCGTTGTCCGCTTCGTTCTTGATGGTCGGCAGGGTCGCCTCCTTGCGGATGAGGCTTTTGTCGAACCCGCCGCCCTGGATCATGAAATCGGGATGCACCCGGTGGAACACCGTGCCCTCGTAGAAGCCGGAGAGGGCGTACTTGAGAAAGTTGCGCACGGTCTCGGGGGCCTTGTCGGGCCAGAGTTCGAGCACGATGGGCCCCAGGGTGGTGTCCATGCGCACGTAAACCTGCTTGCCCATGTCCTGCGCATGCGCGGCGGGCAGTGCCAGGGCGGCCAGCAGCGCCATGGCCAGCAGCAGCATCGTGAGTCTGCGAAGCATCGATTCCTCCAGAGTGTTTCGTGGTTCCTACCAGAGAGCCCGCCCCAGGGCAATCGCGCGCATGCGGCCCTGTTGCCAGAACGCGGGCCCGTGTTTATGGTCCGCGCATGGGCGATGATCCCAAGACACTGCTGGCCATGGGCGCAAGGCTCCACGGTCGGGGCGAGCTGGAGCGGGCCGTGGGCCTCTACCGGGGATCCCTGGAGCTCGACCCCGGGCAGGGCGAGTGCGCCCTGCTGCTGGGCATGGCCCTGCTCACCCTCGGCCGTGCGGAGGAGGCCGTCCCCGTCCTGGAGCGGGCCGTGGGGCTCATGCCGGAGGACGCCGACCCCCTCAACGCGCTGGGCGCGGCGCGCTTCCAGGCCGGAGACCTGGACGGCTCCCGCGCCGCGCACCTGCTGGCCCTGAAGCACGCGCCGGAATCTGTCGAGGCGCTGGACGGCCTGGGCAATGTGGCCCAGGCGCGGGGCAGGCCACAGCGCGCCGTGGAGTTTTACGAGCGGGCCATAGCCATAGCCCCCTCGGCACGGACCCTCTCCAACCTCGGCGCGGCCCTCAAGACCGCCGGACGCGCACGCGAAGCCGTGGAGCGGCTGCTCCAATCCCTGGAGCTGGAACCCGGCGACCCGGACACCCTGGCCAATCTCGGCAATGCCTGGCAGGCCCTGGGGCACACGGAAAACGCCGTGGACTGCTTCGACCGGGCCCTGGGGGCGGCGCCCGCTTCCATGGCCGCGCGCTGGGGCGGCGTGTTCGCGCGCATTCCCCTGTTCTTTTCCACAGAGGCAGAAATAGCCCCCGCTCGCGCAGCCTACGGCAACGCCCTCAAGGAACTGGACGACTATCTCGACACGGACGAGCGCCTCGCCATGGCGGCGGAAGCCGTGGGCACCCACCAGCCCTTCTACCTCGCCTACCATGGCCGGAACGACGCCGAACTCCAAACGCGCTACGGCACCCTCTGCCACCGGGCCATGGCCGCGCGCTTTCCCAGCTTTGCAGGGACCCCGGCCCCCCGCCCCCGGCGGGCCCGCCTGCGCGTGGGCGTGCTCAGCGGGCTCATGCACGAGCATTCGGTCTGGAAGATTCCGGCCCGGGGCTGGGCCGAAGGGCTCGACCGCTCCCGCTTCGAGGTCTTCGGCTACCACGTCGGCTTCAAGCATGACCAGCGCTCCGAGGAGGCGCGCGGACTCTTCGACCACTTCCTGCACGAGCCGCACGACTTCTCCTCCCTGCTCCGGGCCGTGCGCAGGCACGACCTCGACGCCCTGCTCTACCCCGAAATCGGCATGGACCCCACCACCCTGCGCGCGGCCGCGCTGCGCCTTGCCCCGGTGCAGGCCGTCTCCCTCGGCCACCCCATGACCACCGGGCTGCCGACCATGGACTATTTCCTCTCCAGCTCGCTCATGGAGCCCGAGGACGGCGAGCGCTGGTACACCGAGCGGCTGATCCGCCTGCCCGGGCTCTCCGTGCGCTACGCCCCCCTGCCCGTTCCGCGCGAATCTTTCTCCAGGAGCGACTTCGGCCTGCCGGACCACGCCTTCCTGTTCCTCTGCCCGCAGTCCCTGTTCAAGCTCCTGCCGCAACACGACGAACTCTTCGCACGCATCGCACGCCACCTGCCCGACTGCCGCTTCGTGTTTGTGGAGCACCTGGGCGCGGACGTGCTCAGCCAGCGCTTCCTCGCGCGCATGGGCCGCGCCTTCGCCGCCCACACCCTGCGTGCGGATGATTTCGTCATCCTGCTCCCATACCAGACCCGCGAACGCTTCCACGGGCTCAACTCGGTCTGCGACCTGTTCCTGGATTCCCTGGGTTGGTCCGGGTTCAACACGGCCATGGAGGCCGCCGGGGCCGGGCTCCCGGCGATCAGCTGCCCGCAGCCGTTTTCAGGAGAATCCACGCCCATGCGCGCCCGGCACTGCGCCGCCGTGCTGGAGACGATGGGCCTGGAAGAGAATATCGCCCGCGACCTCGACGACTACGTGGAACTGGCGGTGCGCATCGCCCACGAACCCGCCGCCCTGGACCGCCTGAAACGCCACACCCGCGAGCGCCGTCAGCGGCTCTACAACGACGATGCCTGCATCCGGGGGCTGGAGGCGTTTCTGATGGAAGCCTGCGAGCGTGCCCGGAGCTGACGGGCACGGGCTGACGTGCAGGGGCTGGCGGTGCGGGGTTGGCAGAGCTGTAGGGCTGGCGGTGCGGGGTTGGCGGTGCGGGGTTGGCAGAGCTGTAGGGCTGGCGGTGCGGGGTTGGCGGTGCGGGGTTGGCAGAGCTGTAGGGCTGGCGGTGCGGGGTGCGTTCTCGGTCGTTCGGCGGTATGCCTCCGGCGGCCAAGGGGGCACGGCCCCCTTGGAACCCCGGACTCGGGCTTGAACCGTCTCGAATTTCAGTGCGTTCATTGCCTTCCCCCCGAATAGTTTCCGCCAAACAAAATCCAGCTGGAATTCACTGCTTGTCACAAACCGCCGCACTCCCCCCTCTTAGCGGGGCGCTCAAAAATGGTGAGATGCCAGGCGCGGGGTGATGGGGCAGACACGAAGTGGACTCTTTTGTCCACGAGGGGCTGCAACACGCCTCGCAACGCCGCAGATCGCCGTTTTTCAGCGACCCGCCCGGTAGGCAAGGGCGGAGCGTACGAATCCCGGCGCCCACTCGGGCACGGCCAGGGCGAAGATGTGGTTGTAGGAGGCCATGACCGACCCCTGGACCACGCCGTCCATGCCCTGGAGCATGCCCGCTCCGCGCTCCATCTGGAGGCAAAGGTCCACCTGGGCGGAGCCGGGGGCCACGCAGTGGGAGTAGTGGAACTCGTGGCCGAGGATGCGCGCGCCCACGGGGTAGAAGGGGTTCGCGCGGACGACGCTGGCTTCGGTGTAGCCCAGGCCCTGGGGCCGGGGGCAGAAGCCGGTGGCGAGGTCGAAGACCCCGGCCATGGCGTGCTTGCGGCCTTCGTATTCGAGTTCGCGGCAGAGGTACATGAACCCGCCGCACTCGGCGTAGATGGGCAGGCCGGAGGCGGCCAGGGAGCGGACGTGCTCGCGGATGCCCTTGTTGGCCTCCAGCCGGGCGGCCAGGGTTTCGGGGAAGCCGCCGCCGAGGTAGAGGCCGTGGATTTCGGGCCAGGGGGCAGAATCGAGGAGAGAGAGGCGCACGAGGCGCGCGCCAGCGCGCTCCAGGGCTTCGAGGTTTTCGGGGTAGTAGAACCAGAGGGCCGCGTCGTGCACGTAGCCGATGACGGGGCGGTCCTGGTCGTCCTGGTTCTTGCCCAGCAACTGGTCCGGCGGCCAGAGGTCGAGCTCGGCCACGCCCAGCTCCGGCGCGCTGCGGGCCGTGGCGAGCAAGCCCTCCAGGTCGAGGTGTTCGCGGCCGATGCGCCCGAGTTCTTCCAGGGCGTCGGCCTGTTGGTCGTATTCCTGGTCGGAGACAAGGCCCATGTGCCGCTCGGGCACGGGGTTGCGGGCGATTTTCGGCAGCACGCCGAGCACCTTGGCGTCGGTGTAGGTCTCGATGGCCGAGCGCAGGATGGCGCGGTGGCGCTTGCCGGCGGTGCGGTTGAGCACCACCCCGGCGAGGTTGACGCCCTGCTCGAAGGCCGCGCATCCGGCCACCACGGCGGCCACGGTGCGGGTCATCTTGGTGCAGTCGATGATGAGCACCACGGGGGCTTCGAGCTGGCGGGCGAGTTCGGCCGTGGAGCAGGAGCCGTGCACGTCCTTGCCGTCGAAGAGCCCTCGATTGCCCTCGATGATGGCCAGGTCGAAGGGTTTGCCGCCGGGGCCGCAGGCGGTTTTCTCGGCGTAGAGGGCGCGCAGCCGCTCGCGGCCGAGGAAGCAGGGGTCGAGATTGGTGGCGGGGGCTCGGGCGGCCAGGGAGAGCCAGTTGGCGTCGATGTAGTCCGGGCCCTTCTTGAAGGGCTTGACGCGATGGCCCGCCTCGGCCAGCGCGCGCACCAGGGCGAGGGAGACGATGGTCTTTCCTGCGCCGCCGCAGAGCCCGGCCAGCAGCATGCGCGGGGTACTGTCGGCCTGGCGGGCCGGGTGGTCGGCTGGGGTGGAGGGCTTGTCGTGCATGGCGGAAAAAA
>JBFWJM010000287.1:0-4529 GCA_050253205.1 Desulfovibrionaceae bacterium | reverse complement strand
CACGGGGATGTAGCGCTCGTTGGAATCGGGGTCCGGCGGGGCCGTTCCGCCGCCGATGTCCACCACCCAGTATTCCAGCGCCCCCTTGCCCACGAGCTGCCGGGCGCCGCCCAGTCGGCCCCCGGAGGAACCGCCCTCGCGGAACATCTCGATCACGGCCTTCTCGTGGCAGTAGCGGGTGATGTCGTGCAGGGTGGCGCAGCCCCCGGGGGAGAAGTTCTCGGCCTGCGGGTCCGTGAGGTGCAGCGGGGCGATGAACGGCAGCACCCGCCCCAGGGCCGCGCCCACGGCCGTGGCCGGGCCATGCTCGGGCCTGCGGGGGGAGGCGGTCAGGCCGGCCACGTCGCCCGCATGCACGGCGCCCGTGTCCGCGTCCACGGTGACCACGCCCGCGCCCGCCAGCAGCTCCACCGCGCCGGAAGCACCCACCAGGGCGGGCACGCCGTATTCCCGGGCCACGTTGGCCAGGTGCCCGGTGACGCTGCCGTTCTCCGCCACCAGGGCGGCCGCGCGCGGCAACAGCGCCGCGAGCCTGGGCTGGGCGTTTCGCGCCAGGAGCACCGCCCCCTCGGGGAAGCTGGCAAGGTCGTCCTCGCCCTCCACCAGGAAGACGGGCCCCGAGGCCCGGCCCAGGCAGGCCGTGCCCGCGCCGGAGAGGATCGGCGCGCCGGGGTCCGCCGCCGGGGCGTCTCCCGCCCCGGCCACGTGCAGCGGGCGGCATTGCAGCAGCACGAGCCCGCCCTCGCCGTCGTTCCCCGGGCCGTCCGCCCGGGCAAAGGCCCATTCCACGTCCTGCGGCCCGCCGAAGTGGGCCTCCAGGGCGAGGGCCGCGCGGGCCACCTCGCGCACCTGTTCCTCGCCGAGGGCCGGGTCGCGCGGAGCCGCGTCCACGATATTGCGGCGCTCCACGCGCCCCTCGGGGGTCAGGGCGTTCTGCCAGCGCTTCTCCTCGATGCGCGCCTCCACCACGGCCAGGGTCTCGCGGTCCACCAGCCAGGTGTCCGCCCGGCCGCTGCCGTCCACGATGGCGTCGGGCAGGCCGCGCACCGCGCTGACCACCAGCTCGGGCCGCCGCCCCAGGGGGTCGCGCGTGTAGGCCACGCCGCCGCTGGCCGCGTCGATCATCTCCATGCAGCCCACGGCCATGGCCAGGCCGTCGTCGCGCAGGCCGCGCCGCAGCCGGTAGGTCATGGCCTGGGCCGAAAACATGCTCGCCACCACCCGCCGCCAGGCCTCCACCACGCCCCCGGGCTCCACCCCGAGCACGGAGAGGAACTGCCCGGCGAAGCTGGCGCCGGGGGAATCCTCGTCCAGGGCGCTGGAGCGCACGGCCAGGCCGGGCCCCACTCCGGAGGCCGCCAGCGCCTCCACAGCGGCCTTGATCTCAGCCTCCAGCGGCGCGGGCAGGGGCCAGGACGCCACGGCCGAACCGATGGCCGCCTCCAGGGCCGAGAGCGCGGCGTAGTCCTCCCCACCGCCGATCTGCGTGAGCCGGTTGATCTCGTCCTGGAGGCCGGTCTCCTCCATGAACAGGCGATAGGCCGAGGCGGTGATGGAAAACCCGCGCGGCACGCGCAGCCCAAGCCGGGCTCCGGCCTCGCCCAGCAGGGCGGCCTTGGAGCCGGTCTCGGGCGTGTGGGCGGCGGTGAGCTCCGCCAGGGGCAGCACCAGCGGGCCCCGCACCCGGGGCCGCTGGTCGGAGAGGGCGCGCTCCAGCTCGCCCACGATGCGGTCGAAGCTCTCCTTGAGCGCGTCGTAGCGGCCGGGGCGCATGCGGCACAGCCGCTCGATCATCTGGCGCACGCTGGCCACCACCTTGAAGGTCATGGCCCGGACCTGGGCGATGGCCGGGACGCGGCCCGCGCGCTCCAGCTCGCTCATCTCGGCCATGATCTCCAGGGCGCGGTTGTTGGCCGCGAGCAGCAGGCGGAAATTCTCGCAACGCGCCAGGAACTGCCGTGAGGACTCGTCCTTCTCGGAGGCGGGGCGTCGGATGACCCGGGAAATGGCGTTGAGGATGGACTGCATGGCCGCCTCCCCGTCACGCCGTGCCGAAGCGGCTGGCCCGGATGGCGTCCTGGACCTTGAAGTAGAGCTCGTCCACGCCCACGGGCTTGAGCAGGTAGTCGAACGCGCCGTCGCCGATGACCTGGTCGAGAACGTCCGCGTTGACGTGTCCGGTGAGGATGATCACGGGCAGGTCCGGAGCCACTCTCTTGAGCTGGCGCAGGGTCTCCACCCCGTTCATGCCCGGCATCATGATATCGAGCACCACGGCGTCGAAGGGGGCGGCCTTCACGGCCTCCACGGCCTCCCTGCCCCCGCCCGCCACGCTTACGTCCACGTTCCTGCGGCTGAGTCTGCGCGCATAGGCGATGAGGAAGTCGCGCTCGTCGTCCACCAGCAACAGTCGTATCTTCTGCATGTCGGTCTCCTGCCGGGTTTCCTCCCGTTGGGCCGGGGCGAACGTTTCGCCCCGGCCCTGTCCTGGGGGGGTGGAGGGAGGGGTATGACGCCTCCAAATCGTGAAAAATGTCCCTGTGCCGAGCCCTCCTGCGCGCCTATGCCCCGGCCACCAGCGGCGCAAGGGTCCAGAAGAAGAGCAGCAGGAGCACCGCCGTGAGCACCACCACCGCCCCCGCGCGGATGCGCCCCAGGCCGCAGGCATGCACCAGCCCGAACCACACCAGCAGCCCGCGCACGGGCTCCATGATCAAGGCCAGCCCGGGAATCCACGAAACGACCATCACCGCGCCGCTGGCGTACGCCCAGACGCCGAAGACGAGCTGGAAGGGCACGCGCGCAGTGGAGCTCATGCCCAGCAGGATGAAGCTGAACACGGCGGCCAGAGCGGGCATGAGCAGCGCGTTGGCCATCATGACCACGCCCATGGCCAGCGAGTTCTCGAAAAAGTAGGTCATGCTCACGGAGCAGTAGAACAGGGCGGAGATCATCAGGAAGAGCAGCGGCTTTCTCGTGCCCGCCTCCTGGGGCAGCTGGGCGAAGCGCCTGCCCGGGGAGCGCATGAGCGCCATCAGGGTGTCGAAGTATTCGCGGACGCCGAAGCTGATCTTCCGGCTGCGCGTTTCTTCCTGCGCCGCGCCCGGGGGGGCGTCCTGTGCGGTGGCCTGTGCGGTGTCCATGGTCGCCTCCTAGCCGAGGGCCCGCGCCCCTTCCACAACGCCCCAGACCAGCATGGCCAGGGTCATGAAGAAGAAGATGCGCCGTTCGGTCTGCTTGCTGAAGTAGGTCTTGCCGTTCTCGTGGACAAAGGCCTTCGAGCGCTTGTCGGTGCTCATTTCGTCGTTCATCCGTCCCTCCCGGGTGGTCCTCCGGCGGCCCGGATGGGGGCCGCCGGAGGGGGTTATGGGATCACTGCCGTCAGAAGGCAGGCAGATTGCCGAATCCGATGCCGGACCAGTAGACCGCCGTCAGCACCACGATGAGGATGTTGGCGATGAACCACATGGGGATGCCGACACGGAGGTAGTCCTTGGGCTCCAGGTAGCCGGACGCGTACACGATGGCGTTCGGCGGGGTGCCGATGATCAGGCAGTACGCGAAGGAGGACGCCACCGCCGTGGCCATGGCCATGAACGGCAGGAACGTGGTGCCCGGGTGCACGATGCTGGCCATGTTCAGGGTGATGGGGCCGACTGCGGCGGCTGCCGGGCCGTCGGCCATCAGGTTGGTGAGCACGGCCGTGAGCCCGTTGGAGGTGAGCATCAGGGGGATTCCCTCGCTCATGCCCAGCGGGGCCAGCATGTCGATGACCGACTGGGCCAGCCAGTAGGCCGCGCCGGTGCTGTCGAGGGTACGGCCGAAGATGATCGCGCCCGCGTACAGCCAGACCACGCCCCAGTCGACCTTCTCCTGGTAGTCGCGCCAGTTGACCACGCCGGCCAGCAGGTAGGCCACCGCACCGGCCACGGCGATGACGCCGATGCCCAGGCGGATGGGGTAGATGCCCATGTTGTAGAATTCCTTCTCCGTGAACCAGCCGAAGACCATGACCACGAAGATGATCATCGCCCAGATCTGCTGCTTGTTCCACTTGCCCATGCGGGCGATCTCGCCCTCCAGGTGGCGCATGGCCGGGGCCAGGGAGCGGATGCGGGGCTTGAAGAGCATGTTGGTCACGATCCAGGTGATGGGGATCATGGCGATGACGAAGGGCATGCAGTACATGATCCACTGGGTGTAGCCGATGTCCATGCCGAACATGTCCTGCAGGTAGGTCATCATGATGACGTTGCGCGCGCCGCCGGAGGGGGCGCCCGGGCCGCCGATGTTGCAGGCCATGGCGATGGTGATCATCAGCATCTTGGCCAGTTCCTTGTCTTCGGGAACCTCATCGGAGAGGCTGTTCTGGTAGAGCAGCATGCCGATGGGCAGGAACATGGCCGCCAGGGCGTGGTCGGAGATGAACGCCGCCAGCGGCGCGATGACCACGAAGAAGATCAGCGTGATCCAACGGACGTTGGGCACGGCGAGCTTCTTGAACATGAGCAGGCACATGCGCTTGTCCA
>JBFWJM010000286.1:0-4543 GCA_050253205.1 Desulfovibrionaceae bacterium | reverse complement strand
CATTCGAGGTTGCGCACGGAGGTGCCGCCGAACTTCTGCACGACGATGTTCATTGTTCTTCCTTTCCGCTGTGTTCGAACGTCCGGGCGAGCGCCCCGGCCGCCGGGCCGCTCCCGGCCCGGATTTCCACCCTGCGCACCGCCCCCTCCAGGCGCCAGAGGAGCGACACCGCCCCGGGGGGCGGGGGCGTTCCTTCCAGGCGCTCGGCCCACTCCACCACCACGAGGGAGCCCTCGTCCTCCAGCACCTCGGCGAGCTCGTCGCCGGGGTCGCCGTGCTCCAGGCGGTAGAGGTCCTCATGGGCCACAGGCGGCGTGGTGGGATAGTGGTTGACGATGTTGAAGCTCGGGCTTGTGACCTCCGCCTCCTCGCTGCCGGGCAGGCCCCCCACCAGGCCCCGGACCATGGTCGTCTTGCCCGCGCCGAGATCGCCGTAGAGAAGGATCGTCGGCAGCGGGCGGACGCTCACCAGTGTCTGCCCGAGTTCACGCCCGAATGCAAGGGTCTCCTCGGGGGTCCCGAGCCGGACGATCATTCGGAGAAGGCGGCCTTGAGGATGTCCTCCTTGCCCACCACGCCCACGAGCTTTCCATCCTCCAGCACGGGCAGGGTGTAGAGCTTGCGGTCGGCCATGAGGCTGGCCAGCTCGTCCAGCGGGGTCTCCGGCGTCACGGTCTTGGGCTTGGGGGTCATGGCCTGGCCAACGGTGAGGGCCGCGATCTTCTCCATCTCCCTGTCCAGCTCGGCCGTGGCCGTCACCGGGAACACGCCGTCCAGCAGGGTGAAGAAGGAGGGCAGGGATATCTTCTTCTGCTGGGCCACGAGGTCGGCCTGGCAGATGACGCCGACCAGGGCCCCGGCGTCGTCCACCACGGGAACGCCGTTGATCTTCTTCTCCAGCAGCACGCGGGCGGCCTCGGCCACGTCCGCGTCCTGGTTCAGGGTGATGACTTTGCTGGTCATGATGTCGCGTGCGGTGCGCATGGGGTTCTCCTTATCTCGTTCGGGGCAGGGCGTCGGCCAGCTCGGAGGCGAGGTTGCCGCGCCCGGGGTATTCCTTGTGCAAAGATTGTCCGGTGATGCCGTGCCAGTATACACCAACGCAGGCGGCAGGCAAAGGTTCCATACCGCCCGCCAGCAGCGCGGCCACAACCCCGCAGAGCACGTCGCCCGAACCGCCCACGGCGAGGTTCGGCGCGGCCAGCGGCACGAGGCGCAGGGCCCCCCGGGGCGGGGCCACCACCGTGCCCGGGCCCTTGAGCACGGCCACGGCGCGGGTGGTTTCGGCCAGGGTCCGCGCGGCGGCGAAGCGCTCCGCCTCCACGGCCTCGATGGAGCGGCCGAGCAGCCGGGCCATCTCCCCGGGGTGCGGGGTGAGCACCGCCCCGGGCGGGACGGCCCCGGGCATGTCGCAAAGATGGTACAGGGCGTCCGCGTCGAGCACGCAGGGCGCGGAAGCGAGATGCGGCAGCAGCGCGGCCAGGAACCCCCGGCCCGTCTCGTGGCGGCCCATGCCCGGGCCCACGGCCACGGCGTCGTAGTTTCCGACGAGGGGGGCGAGCTGCGCGGCGTGCTCCGGGCCGAGGCGGGGGGCTCCATCTTCGCCGTCTCCGCCGCCAACTCCCTCCAGCGGCAGGGTCATGATGTCCGGGCAGTTGTGCCGGGCCATGGCCTCCAGGGGCGCGGGGCAGGCCAGGGTGACCATCCCGGCCCCGGCGCGCAGCGCGGCCCGCGCGGCCAGGTGCGCCGCGCCAGTGAGCCCCGGGGAGCCGCCCACCACGAGCACGCGGCCTGCGGTGCCCTTGTGCATGGCCGGGTCCGGCGCGGGGATGCGCGCCATGGCTCCGGAGGTCACGAGCAGGTGGTCCGGGGGCAGGTCGCGCTCCACCAGGGTGGGGATGCCTATCTCGCAGACCGCCAGTTCGCCGACGTATTCCAGGGCCCGGGGCAGGGCGAGACCGAGCTTGGCCGCGTGGAAGGCGGCGGTGAGCCGGGCGCGTACGGCCTCGGGCCGGGGCAGGCCCGTGAGGCAGTCGAGCCCGGAGGGGCAGTCCAGGGAAAACACGAAGGCCCGGGAGCCGAGCCGGTTGATCTCCTCCACCAGCGCCGGGTACGCGCCGCCCAGTTCGCCGGAGAAGCCCGTGCCCAGCAGCGCGTCCACCACGATGTCCGGCGCGGGGAAGGAGGCGCTGTCGAACCTGGCCGCGAGGGTGCTGCGCACGCCCCGGCGCTGGGCCAGGTCCAGGTGGTGGCGGGCCTCGCCGCGATAGGCCTTCTGCGGCTTGGTGCGCAGGACCCGGACCTCGGCCCCGGCGTCCTCCAGGGCGCGCGCCAGGGCGAAGCCGTCGCCGCCGTTGTTGCCGGAGCCGCAAAACACCAGCACCCGCGCCCCGGCAAGCGCACCAAAGCGCTCGCGCAGGGCGGCCAGGGCGGCGCGGGCCGCGTTCTCCATGAGCATCTCGCCGCGTAGGCCGTAATGATCGATGGCCCGGCGGTCCCAGGCGGCCATTTCCGCCGGGGTGGGCAGGGGGGCGTGCATGGGGACGGAAAAACCGTCCGGGGCGGGGGGCTGCGGCAGGAAGGGCACGGGGGGCATGGTCTTCGGCTCCTTGGTTGGTTCGGCGGCGCGCGCCGCTGTGCTCGGGGCTATTCGCCCTCGACCACCACCACGGCGGCGGCCATGCCGCGCTCGTGGGTCATGGAGACCGAGGCCGAGGTGACGCCCAGCTCCTCCGCCACCTCGCGCGCGCGGCCCAGGAAAAAGATCTCCGGCTTGCCCGAGGGCAGGTGGCGTATCTCCACGGTCTTGGGGTGCACGCCGAGCTTGTAGCCCGTGCCCAGGGCTTTGACCGCCGCCTCCTTGGCCGCCCAGAGGGCCGCGAGGTAGGGCACGGGGTCGCGCCGGGTGCGCATGACCTCCAGCTCCGCCGGGGTCAGGGCCTTGGCCGCGAAGCGCTCGCCGAACCGCTCCCACGCGGAGCGGATGCGCCCGATCTCGGCCAGGTCGATGCCCAGTCCGCGTATCATGCCTGCCCCGGCCTAGTCCGCGAAGCCCTGGACGATGGCGGCCATGTCGCGCACGGCGCGGTCGAGCCCGTAGAAGATGGCCCGGGCCATGATGGCGTGGCCGATGGAGTATTCCATGATCCCGGGCACGTCCTTGAAGGCGAAGACGTTGGTGTAGTTGAGGCCGTGGCCGAGGTTGACCTTGAGGCCCAGTTCCTGCGCCTGGCGGATGGCGGCGAGGACCTTTTCCAGCTCGGCCCGCACGGCCTCGTGGCCGCGCGCGTCCGCGTAGTGCCCGGTGTGGATTTCGACGATCTGCGCGCCCGTGGCCGCGGCGGCCTCCACCTGGGCGGGGTCCGCGTCGATGAACAGGGAGGTGAGGATGCCCTCCTCCCAGAGGGGTTCCATGTATTCGCGCAGCTCGGGCACGCGCCCGGCCACGGCCAGGCCGCCCTCGGTGGTCAGTTCCTCGCGCTTTTCCGGCACGAGGCAGACGGTCTCGGGCTTCACGTCCAGGGCGATGGAGCGCATCTCTTCGGTGGCGGCCATCTCCAGGTTCATGCGCGTGTTGCAGGTGTCGCGGATCATGACCACGTCGCGGTCCATGATGTGGCGGCGGTCCTCGCGCAGGTGCACGATGATGCCGTAGGCTCCGGCCAGCTCGGCCAGGGCCATGGCGGTGAGGGGTTCGGGCTCGACCCCGGCGCGGGCGTTGCGCAGGGTGGCCACGTGGTCGATATTCACGCAGAGTTGCGGCATGTTTCCTCCGAAGTCGTTTGGGAGGTTGTAAATACGCCTCCGGGCGGCGCATGGCAAGGCTCGGAGAGGGGGTGGGACGCCTTGCCCCGTCACCCCATCGTCACCTTTGCCCGGTTCGCGCCGTGTTGACAAGCAAAGTATCGGGGCTGTATCGGGGTGCAGGTTCGGCGCGGTTCGCGCTTTGACTATCATACATACGGAGAGATCGACACGATGAACGTCTGCATCGTCGGAACGGGATATGTGGGACTGGTATCGGCGGCGTGCTTCGCCGAGATGGGCAACGACGTCTGCTGCGTGGACGTGAACCCCAAGGTGGTGGAAACGCTGCGCGCGGGCAAGGTGCACATCTACGAGCCCGGCCTGGAGGAGATGGTCACGCGCAACGTGGCCCAGGGGCGGCTGACCTTCACCACCAGCCTGGCCGAAGGGCTTCAGGAGGCGCTGTTCGTGTTCATCACCGTGGGCACGCCCTGCCGCCCGGACGGCTCCTGCGACCTCAAGTACGTGGACGCCGTGGCCGCAGAGATCGGCCGGGAGATGCGCGAGTACAAGATCGTGGTGGACAAGTCCACCGTGCCCGTGGGCACGGCCGACCGCGTGCGCGGGCTCGTCAAGGCCGAGCTGGAAAAGCGCGGCGAGGCCATCGAGTTCGACGTGGTCTCCAACCCCGAGTTCCTCAAGGAAGGCGACGCCATCATGGACTTTATGAAGCCGGACCGCGTGGTGGTGGGCACCGACGACCCCCGCACCGCCGAGCTGCTGAAGACCCTCTACG